>CAYQMZ010000147.1:0-12379 GCA_964418725.1 uncultured Pirellulaceae bacterium | reverse complement strand
AAATGGGAATCCAATCGCCGTTCAGAGCATGACGGCGACGCATACTCAGGACATTGATGCCACAGTGGAGTTGGTAAACCTGCTGCATGACGCGGGAGCTGACGTTGTGCGTATTGCGGTGGATAGCCAGAAAGACGCCGTTGCACTGGGAAAAATTCGCGAGCAAACCAGTGCAAATCTGTCGGTGGATCTGCAAGAAAACTATCGACTAGCAGCCGACGTGGCCGAACACGTTGACAAAATTCGCTACAACCCTGGACACTTGTACCACCACGAGCGAGAAAAGCCTTGGCAGCAAAAGGTTGATTTCTTGGCCAATGTGGCCCGCGATAACGACTGTGCGATGCGAGTGGGCGTCAATTGCGGCAGCGTCGATCCGGCGAAGGCGGCTTCGTACGATCCCGACGATTCGATTTCCCCAATGTTGGCCAGTGCCTTGGAGCACTGTGATTACCTGGATTCTCTAGACTTCACGCGTTACTGCGTCTCTCTGAAGGACTCGGACCCCCAGAAAGTCATCGAGGTCAACAAACGTTTCGCCGAAAAACGTCCTGACATTCCTTTGCACCTTGGGGTCACGGAAGCTGGATTGCCTCCGGACGGAGTCATTAAGACGCGAATCGCGTTTGAGCAACTCATTGGGCGCGGGATTGGGGATACGATCCGTGTTTCGCTAACCGTGCCGAACTCGGAAAAGCCTCAAGAAATCGAAGCTGGCCGTGGGATCCTGGCAGATATTGCTGCGGGCCGAGTTCGGTCGGTTGTCGATTTCGGATTGAACACACTCAACATCATTGCGTGCCCAAGTTGCTCGCGCGTGGAGAATGAAGCGTTCATCGATCTCGCTGCGAAAGTAAAAGAGATGACGAAGTACGCTGAAGAGCACGCACTCACGATTGCCGTTATGGGTTGTCGAGTGAATGGTCCAGGTGAGACAGATGATGCCGATCTAGGGCTCTGGTGCGGGCCAAATTTCGTAAATCTGAAAAAGGGACCGGTCGAACTTGGAGCTTACCCTTATGACCAGATTCTGGACAAACTCAAGGAAGAGCTCGACCTGTTGATCGCGCAAAAGGCGTAGGTTAACTCAAGGCGTTCCACGAACTGACCACTATGACCCGCTGGAGTCTTGTTGCACGCTCGGTTGGTATCGCAGCAACTTGGCTCCGTCGAACTCGGCTACCAATTCGATCTGCGAATTGCTGGACAGCCAATTTCGAAACAGCAAATGCGGGTCGCCATGATAAGCGCGACAGAGCACGATCCAAATCGGACGCGTGCTGTCCGCTTGCGTAACCATTTGCGTCACCGCCGCAAGTTCTGCATCGTCATCGATCTGATTCGATGTATGCTTCGGATCAGGTAGCGGAACAAAGCCCTGCTCGTTTCCAACGTAATGCCCCAACGGACGTTTGTTGTAGTCCGCAAGGATGAAGACTGTTCCGCTCTCGTTCTCACCTATTTTTTGCGCCACGGAGCGGAGGTCCTCGTTCTTGTACCTGGGCACAAAGTGGCGCGTGTACGTGGCGAAGATCGCAAGCATTGCAAAGGTTGCTGCCAAGCCGAACCGCAGCTTTTGATTCGTAATCTGTGCCATCCCAATACCAAAGGTACACAGGATCGGGACGACGCAGATGACGACGTAGCGGACGCCAAATCGAAGGTCAGTTAACGACGACAGAGTGGCTGCAACCGCGAACGGAAAAACTGCACATACAAATAGCGTTGGGAGCCATTCCATTCGACTGCGAAGCCATTTCGAGGCCTGATATCCCAGGACGCAGACCAAGACGCCGACGACGGCAAGCCAAGGAAGGAACTGAATGAGCGTACGTTCGGCGCCTAACTCATGAAGTTCAGCGCGACTAGGCCCGATGCAAAAACCGGCGACGAACGCGTAGTACGTGTATCCCGCGGCCAACAAATTGAAGGGGGCTTTTACCGGATAGCCGACGGTATCTTGGAAGTCGGGGACGAAGAAGGAAAACAAGGGAATCATCGTCACGATCATGATTCCAATGGCCATCATGCCGTTCGCTAGTGAGCGACGCTTACGAAGGAACGTGATGATCCACACAAGGCCTAGCCCGATAAGCCAAAGTCCAAAGTAGTAGTGTGCATAGCATCCTGCGGCAGCCAAGAGAGCGAAGCCAATCCAGTCGCTGCGTCGATTTGATTCCAAACAACGGGCGAAGAAAAATAGGTTCCATGCTGCCAAGCACAAGAACAGCATGTACGCACGTGATTCTTGTGAATAGTGAATCATCAGAGGATTCACGGCAGCCACAAAGCCCGTCCATAACGTCGCAGATCGAGACTTGGTAATCTGGTTCGTTGTTGCCATCAATCCTGGCACGAACAACATCCCCAGTATTAATGACATCCAGCGTGTAGTTGTCTCGCCACCGATCGCACTCTCCCACACGGCCATCAAGACTCGATAGAGTGGCGGGAAGTCATCTGGGCACCAGTGTATTTCACTCCAAGTCGAAAGCACTGCGTCCTCGACCTCAATCACCTCGTCATTTGTCAGGCACTGGTCCGTCAAGCCGAACCATCGCAAGAGGAACGCGACAAGGAGCACACCTGCACATCGCAGATAGAATTGGCGATTGCTCATTTGATTACTCTGCGGCATAGCCTGGCTATCGGTGCTGGATTAGCGATCCTGTTGAACTTGCGTCAGCTTTACCGGGACAATGGCTGACCCGTCTCGCTTGATTTCGAAATGACCACGATATTGCTTCTGCCCCGACTGGATTTTGACGTCGTAGGTGCCGAAGAACCCTCGCATCTCCACTGTATGACTTCCATTCAGTGTCGTGGAAACGTTCGTGTTCCAGCCTTTCTTGACTAGGTCTTTGATGACGTAGTAGGCTTCCTTAGGTTCAAGGTCACGACGGAGCAAACCGCCCGGTGCTCCGAGCCAGGCGTCGCGGTCTGACATGTCCCACCACGTAATGGCTTCAACGCTGGGGTGTGAAAACAGAACGTGGTACATCTCGGAAACTTCACGAGCTTGTCGTTTCTCTCCGGATGTCGTACTCCGCCAGTTTGTACGGTGGGTTGTCCAGTCCGCTTTGATGGTTCGCATTTTCGCACCAGACAGAATTGTGACTTCGGTGAAGTGGATCGGCTTTTTGAATTTCGAAAACCGTTCGCAAACCGACCAGAGTTCTTCTACACCCCAGAACCCCTGGTGCATGTGAGCCTGAATGCCGATGACGTCAATTTGCGCTCCGCGGTCGAGTGCCGCTTGGATCTGCTTTTCATAGGCTTCGCTTGTGTCGTAGTCGTTCAGGATAAGGGTGGCTGTGGAATTTGCTTTTCGAGCCTCTTCAAATGCTCGATCGACAACACCGACCGTACCCATCGTCGTGTAGACGTCCAGCAAGGCTGTGGCTGATCGCTGCTTGGCGTATTTGATGCCTTCCGTCGATTCGTTCACGACATCCCAAATGTCGACTGAGCCTGAGTAGCCACCGATCAGGTCTGGGATTCGTCCCCAGAAGAGATCCATACGTTGTTGCCTTGGTAGCTTCGCAATCCATTTGGGTTCCATATTCCACACGACTGGATGGCCCTTGGTCACGATACCACGCTGTTTGCACCATTGCGCAGCCGCGCGTACTCGTGGTTCATCCGACCTGCCTGGCGATGGCTGGTAAGAGTGCCAGTAGTAAGGCAACGTTGCGAAGTTCATGGCCTCTTCGAAACGCCGGCGATAGATGGCTTCTGCTTCAGACCCGTACTGACCAAATGCAAACAAGTTCGCCCCAAAGAGGAACGCGTGCTGCTTCAGGTTGACCTCGACAGATGCGTCGTTCGCCAGTTGAACGTTCTGTGGCGGATCAAACTGCAGTTTGATGGTTCGCTTGCGGTTCTTCTCAATGCGAATGTCGACGCTTGCCAAAATCTGCTTGCTTGTCATCTCTGCCACGGCCGGCACGTGAGACGATAGGGTGAGCAAGACAAGAGCAAGCAAGAAACGTACGCGGCAGCAAAGCCACCCGATTCGCTTTTCGAGAGACGAGTTCATCATGGCTTTGGCGTGATAGAGCTTGGCTACAAGTGAGATTAGGTGGCTACAGCCGCACCGGAAATCTGATTCGCTTTGGATTCGCGTGCCACCTCCAAGAAAACGCGTTCCATATTCTCGATGTGTTTTTCGATCGTGTATTCGGCCAGAAACTGTTGACGGCCCGCTTTGCTCCAGCGTTCTCGCAGATTCGAATCGTTGGCTAGTTGTTGCAGTACATCAGCGACTCCCTGCGTATCGTGGATGTCCACCAGGTAGCCGGTCTCTTCGTGTTTAACGATCGAGCGGATGCCTCGCCAGCGAGTGGCAACGACGGGAAGTTGGAATGCCATCGCCTCCAAGACGACGCACGGAAAACCTTCGGACTCGTAGAACGTCGGAAAGCAGAATACATCGGAGTCGGCGAAGCGTTGGAACTTGTCATCACCGGTAAGCTGGCCGTGCAGCGTCACCGAATCTTCCAGTTGGTATTCCTCCAGTTTGGATGCGACATCGTTGGAGAATACTTCTGGTTGAAAGCCACCAACTACGTGAAGGTGAAAATCGACCTGTTTCTGCTTCAGCCGTGAACAGGAATCGAGCAGATCCAGGATTCCTTTTGTTTTGCAGACCGTGCCAAGGTAGAGCAATTGAAGTGGATGGTCACCGGACTGTCTGTGCTTTGGCGACTCGGCTGCGAATCGATCGAATTCGTCTTCCGCGCAATTGGCGACCAAGTACTCCTTCTTTGCCCGATAGTTCGTCGTGTCGTCAACCGTATGCTCGCAAAGCCGAATTACAGCATCGGGTTTGGAGTAAGCTCGATCAAACAGGAAACGTCCAACGGGCCCCATTGAATTCTTGAATTCCGAGCCGCCGCTGGCGTGCATGTGGTACACCGTCTTGGCAAATAGCCAGCGGGTGCAGAGCAGAATGATGATGTCGCGATAAACCGGTACGCGATTGGGGCCGGCTGGCGGATAGTAAAAAATGTCGATGCGTTGCGTCAGCCGAACCCACCAGATGCGGGCGATGACGGCAAACAACTCCACAAGCTTCGCCCATTGAAATCGGCCGACAGCATCGTTCGACTTCGAGAATGCCATGCGAACGTGAGTCACGCTGACGTTTTTCATCTTGGCTTTTATCAGCCTTTGCAGCATCACACTCTGGCCGTGAATCGGCGGAGGGATCTGACCAACGACCAGTACGCGCGCTTTGCTCATGTCGGGTTCGTCCAGCCTACTAGGAAGGGGCCGCTACGGGTTCAAAGGCTTCTTCAGAACTAACTGGAATGTCCGGTTTCGGTTCCGCGGGCGACTTTTCTACCCAAAGCAATCGGAAGAGCGAACTGTACAAAATGAAGCCAGCGAAACCAGGCATCTTGAACAGTGATTCCGCAAAGCCGTGGACGAGTACTGCAGCCACAAGGCCGAACGCAAACGCGGCTCCCGCATTGTTCGTCGAGTACGTCCGCCAGGCGACGACCAAGCCGGTTACCAAGAATAGGAGGTACAGCCCAAGACCCAGAACACCGCCGTCCAAAATGATGTCCAAGTACATGTTGTGCCCGTGTGGAATCTCCCATTTGAAGATGTCCGCCAGTTCTTCGACACGATCTGCATCCCAGAACCCTAGGTATCCATAGCCGACCAGCGGCCGGTCTTGTATGTGGTCGATCAGTTCCTCCCAAAGCGGAACTCGGCCAGTCAACGTCGACACCTCTTCGCCTCGTCCCATGGACGCCAGGTTACCGAGCGTTCCTCGCATGGCAGCCGTGGAAACCAAGGCTAATCCCAGCCCCATTAAGGCTGCGAACCCGCCGAAGCCGACAGCAAACGTAAACCGTTTCGCGGGAGGGAGCCGCAGTAGCTGGATGGCTGATAGGCCGACGATCAGGGACAGCAATGCGGTCCGCGATTTCGTCATTAGCAAGCACATAAGTCCAGCCAATCCGAACAGAACCCAAAAGGCCGTCGTGCGGACTTGGCGGCCGACATAGATCGACGCCACAAACACCATCACGATTCCGTAGATTGCAAAACTGTTGGGATGCTGGGTACCCGATAAACGATATTCGGACATCCAAGGCCTGAAGTTGCCAAGCTGCAATTCAGCCAGCATACCGACGACGATGAACATGGCGCACGAAACAGCCAGCACTAGGTTCCATCCGTCTTGTGAAAACCATCGGGATATTCCCCAGGCGGCAGTCCCGAAGACGGTCAACACGGCCAGCTTAAAGATGGTGTTTGGGGGATTGGCGGACCAGAGGACTGAAGCAAAAAGCCAGGCCCAATAGGTTCCCCACGCCCACATGAGCGGGTTCGCAAGTCGCAACCGATGGCGATTGGGGAATATCAACGCCATCACCCCAAAGCCAGCTAAGAACAGTCGAAACGCGGACGACGAACCAGAAACCGAGCTCATTTTGTCGCCGGTTCTGTTTTCATCTCCGGTGTAGTCACTTGAAAACATGACGTAATCGCTGGCGTCCCACACGTGCTCGATCATGTAATACGACAGAGTGAGCAGGAAGCAAACGGCGAAAATCGCCAGATAGCTGTCGCGGTTCTGTGTGTCGTCGGTATTCATTTTGAACTGGTGGGATTCAAGCTGTTGGCCCGTTCGCGCTGAACTAAGGACCAGAGAATGCAAGCCGTAATGCTGGAGGCCGCCACGCTGCCAATCAATAGTGCCGTTGCCGCGCCGATGAGTCCCCAAATCGGAATCAGCAGCAAAGCACCGGCGATCGAGAGAATGCAGTAACTGACTTCTCCGGCAAAGTACTCTTTGGATCGCCCTAGTGCTGCCAACCCATTGCTGCAGGCGATAGAGACGGTGATCACCAGCATACCGGCACTCAGGACAGCCGTCACCGGACCATAGACTGCGTAGGCTGGGCCGTAAATTGTGCCCAGTAACCAGCCGCCGGCGAAGCTAAATAGCAACACGATTAGCAGTAGGATACTCCCCATCACAAGGATCGTCTCGTAGATCGTTTGCATCATGCGATCCACGCCGGCCTCGTGATAAGCCTTGATCGTTCTCGGCTGGAAGAAGTTGTTCGCGCCCATGATGAATGTCAGTGATAGACCGACTAGTGCCGTGGCGACACCAAATCCGCCAGCGCTTACTTGATTCATCAAGTACAGCACCAAGAACGGGATGAGGTTGTTGGCTCCAATGGCGATAGATCGCGACAGCACAAGCCACTTTGCGTAACACCAATTCTGCTTCCAGTCGCTAATCACTTTTGGCCGTTGAACGGAGAATTCGCGTGGGCGAACTATCAGCCAACCGATCGACGGAACTAGGCATGAGACGCCCAAGACGATGACGACCGCAGGAATGGAGATGTTTCCCGTGAACGCCAGGGTGACGATGCCGCCGACTTGCAGAATGCTCGCGATTACGTCCACAGCCAAGGCGACGTGATACTGGAAGTGTGCTGAGCTAACCGCACGGATGTGATCCCTCAGCAGCATGAACGGGAGTGAGGCAACCAGGTAGCCCACGATGGGAGCCAAGGCTGCCATCTTTGCTGTTCCTGAAGCAATCGCAGCGAAGGCGACGAGCATAAGCGAACAGAGTACGGCGAAAAACGCCTGATGAACGAGGCTGCTGCCCAGAAGTGTTTTGGGGTTTTGATCGCTGCGATGGACGAACGTGAAGTAGGGGGCAGCCAGCGTCCTTTCGTTTGCTGTGCGAATGAAATTGACCAGCGTCCAGGCGAGGTGAAACAGGCCCACTTCCGCCATAGGGCAGTAACGAGCCACGATCGCCATGGTCAAAAAATTACTGCCGCTGACCACAAGTTGATCCGCCAACGCCAGAACAGCTCGCCCCGCGGTTGGGCGGTCTTCGGTTGTTGACTCTCGCTGCTCTTCCTGTTCTTCCAGTGGAGCATGAGCGTACGGATTCTCATCCGCTTCATCTACGGCGACCACTGGTTGCGAGGCGTCCACTATTTGGGATCCCCCGTCACCATGACCGCCAAATCCGATGCGAGCCGCGCCGGTGTGTTTTCTTGAGCGTACCGTTGTGCCTCAGCAGGGTCGAAGACATCGTTCAGGTTCGGTTCGACGGCGAGTGCGGCCAACTCATCGGCTACGGCTTGCGGATTCGTGGTGTCTACCAATCGCCCCAAACGTCGCTTGCGTACGATGGCTCCCATCAATCCGTAGTCGGCTGACAGGACCGGCTTGCCCGCGAGGGCGGCTCGAATCAATGCTGAACTACTTCCCATGTGACCTTGGTAGGTCGCAAGGATCACGTCCGACAAATCGTAGACGTGTTGCACATCGCGGTCGGGAAGATAGTCATTGTTGAGGATGACTTGAACTTTCGTTTCCGCTTTCACTTTTTCGACGAGCGCAAACACGGCCTCTCGAAGCCCTGGATTCACAACACCCGAAAGTAGAATGCAGATTTTGGACGCCGCCTCATCTGGAATAAGCGACAGGTACTGCAGCAGCTCTTTGACGCCTTTGCGGCGATCTAGCACGCCTAGCAATGTGAAGACACGTCGGTTCGGATCAATCTGAAACTTGTCGCGATAGTACGCCTGACGTTGTTCGGATTTGTCGTACATCGAGAACGTATCAGCCATCGTGCAGATCTTGGTGTCGGTCTTGAACGCGGAATTCATATAGCTGACAGCTAGGTCATCCAGGCAGTAGAGCCGCTGCAGTTGCGGTTGCTTCAAGACAATGCCCAACAGCCACTTCTTGCGCCAAGCCCGCACGCGTTCCTTCAAAGACGGTCGATAGCCTTCCAGCAAGTGATAATGGAAGGTCGGTCGGAAGTAGAGAACTGAATAGGGTTTGGGGCAGTCTCTCCCGACCACCGATGGGAGTTGAAAGAAGTCGGAGTACATCAGCAGACCGTGGTCTGCGTCGACCTTTTCAATGTGCTGGCAGAAATATCGCCATGCGTGGAAGTATCGCAGGTAAGAGATTCGCTCCATCTTCTCGAACTGCTCGTCCGACAAAGATTGGATCGTGACGCCGTGGTCGCGTAAGGCCTGTACCGCGGCAACTTCGTCTTGGTGCAGTGCAAAGAACTTTGGGGTGACCACAAAGTCGATCTGGGCGGGCACTTCATATTTCACCCAGGTTCGAGCGAAGTTGAGAACATACCCGGGGTGGTGACCCTCGACCTCCATCTCGAAAGCGACAACACGGTTGGCTTTGTTCGTATGTCCCTTGTGCTCGAGCATTTCTGTTGTTGATTGCAAAACCGTCATCGCCTTGTTCCGCACCATCGACGTTGCAACGTCTTCGCCAACTGAAATTGGGGTAAACCCTTCATCGGAATACCTCTGAGGTAGCCACGTTCGCAAACGTGAAAGCTTCGACCTCACACTATAAACGGTGAAAATCGGGTGTAGAAACGAAACACCCTCAGAATGCGAAGCTTCCTACGAAGCACCTCGGCATAATACAACTGCCGGGATGGTAAGGAGCAGGATTTTTAGGTCGCGAGCGATTGAAATGTTGCGGACGTAGTCTATGTCCATTCTCATCCATTGATCGAATGAGATGTTGTTCCGCCCTGAGACCTGCCAAGGCCCCGTGATTCCCGGTTTCGCGTCAAGTCGTTCCAGTTGCCACAACGACAGTTGGTTGGCTTCGGTGGTTGGCAGTGGTCTCGGTCCGACAAGAGACATTTCGCCGATCAGCACATTCCAAAGTTGTGGCAATTCGTCGATGCTTAGCTTTCGAAGGATACGGCCCACAAAGAGTGTTCGAGGGTCATTCTTTAATTTGAATGCTGGACCGTCGCGGTCGCTGAGGTGTCGCATGTCGTCAACCATCCGATCGGCCCCCATCTGCATGGTGCGGATCTTGTTGATTGTGAAAGGACGACCAGCCTGACCTGTTCTCTCTTGCTGGAAGATCGCCGTGCCTGTCGATGACAACTTAATCAGTAGGGCACCGATCAGAATGAATGGGAGTGAAATCGTGAGGCCTGCGAGTGCCCCCACAATGTCGATGGCTCGTTTCCAAGCGGGCGTTTCCAGTGCGAACAACGTTGCCGCGGCACTCGTGCGCTGTGCGGATTGATGTCGGCTTTCGTCGTCGCTGTGGATTAGGTCGTCAATTGACTCCTCCGGGAATCGGATCAACTCCGTTGCCACGTGGCAGCCAGCTTCTTCGCACTCCGCAGTGATCTTGTTGCAAAGCCTACGTGCATCATCAAGGTCGAAGTCCGGCAGCAGGACACCAACACGTCCGTCGCTAGTGAGTCCATAGGTGTCGATCGGACTAAGGTTGCTGTTGAGGCAGCGGTTCAAAAAGTCGACGGCATCCAAACGACTGCCGAACCGTCCCTGTTGATTGAGCGGCCCCTGAGGTTCGTTGCAAAGACAATCTTTGCTGCATGCTTTCCATTCAAAAAGCATCACGACGAAAGCTGAATTGTTTCGATAGATTCGTAGACGTTCGCAAGCAGCAGCGTGTCGGAAATCGGACCGCGAAAGCAGTCGCCCTGCGGTGGCGTTAGATCCAAACTCGTCGGGGAGTTGGCTTCGAAATTGCTTTTGCAAAGTTCGAAGGTTTGACATCAACTGACTCCTGGTGTCTTCCCACGGCAGAGAACCGGCCGTGACGCTCAAGGTGCAAAATCACTGTGAGCCATTAGCTTAGAGCAAAGTTGCCGAAAAACCACCCTCTCGCGGTGGGAGTGCAACACGCCACCGTTGATCTGTCGATTTTGTGGAGCGAACAGACTTACTGGCTCGCGGTCGCGATTGCACAGTTTGACGGAGCGCAAACATTCGATTCCGTAATTGGTTGGGTTGTACCCACCGTATCCGTTTGAGCGATTGCAAGGTTCAATGTTTGATCTATTTGATTACTTGCTGCGTAGCTCTGAAAGATGGTTTGCGAAAAGTTCAAAATTCTTGCCATAGACCTAGCCAACACAGCAGGTTCATATCAAACCGTGGAATGGACACTTATGAATGTCATGAACAAGCCCCGACGACGGTTTTTCTTGATTGGCCGTTTGGCCATGTTGGTCTTCATCGTGACTTCATTTTCCTCTTTCACGTTGGCCGCAGAGGAGTGGTTCCAATGGCGGGGTCCGTCCGGCACTGGAGTGGCGTTGGAGGCTTCCCCCCCGACGACTTGGAGCGAAAAAGAAAATGTGCGATGGAAGACCGCCATTCCGGGGCTTGGCCATTCTTCTCCTATCGTTGCGGACGGAAAAGTCTTTGTGACGACCGCGATTCCTGTCGGTGAGAAGCTGGAGCCAACCTACAGCAAAGTTCCCGGAGCCCACGACAACTCGCCGATCACACAGCGGCAACGATTCGCGCTGTTGTGTTACGGCCTAGCAGATGGTCGATTGCTTTGGCAACGCAATCTTCATGAAGCATTGCCACATGAGGGAGCTCACTTCACGGCCAGTCTCGCATCTGCATCGCCCGTGACTAATGGCGAATTTGTGGTGGCACACTTTGGATCATTCGGCACGTACTGTCTAACGCTCGATGGCAAACTAGTCTGGTCCAAAATGTTGGGGACCATGCATACCAAGCACGGGCATGGCGAAGGCAGTTCGCCCGCTTTGCATGAAGACACCTGCGTCATTAATTGGGACCACGAAGGGCAGTCGTTCATCGTTGCATTGGACGTGCGGACCGGCGAGCAGCGATGGAAGGTCGAACGTGACGAAGTCACCTCATGGGCTAGTCCCGTGATCTTGAAGCACCAAGGTCAGATGCAGGTGATCGTTTGTGGCACGACGCGCGTTCGCGCATACGACTTGCGGAATGGCAAAGTCCTTTGGGAGTGCGGCGGGCTGTCGGCCAATGTCGTTGCAACGCCGTTGGCATCCGACGGGATGGTGTACGTCGGCAGCAGCTACGACACACGAAGCATGATGGCGATTAAGTTGGACGGAGCCGCCGGTGATATTACTGGTTCGGACAACGTGGTTTGGACCAGACGCATTCGGACGCCGTATGTTCCGTCTCCGATTCTGTATGGCGAAGGGTTGTACTTCTTGAGGCACTATCAAGGCATTTTGACACGAGTGGAAGCCAAGTCTGGAGAGGAGCCAACCGGTCCGTTTCGCTTGGGGGCCTTGCGCGACATTTACGCTTCGCCCGTCGGCGCTGCTGACCGGATCTATGTTTCCGACTTAGACGGCGTGACCCAGGTCATCGGCCATGGCAAGATTCCTCGTCCATTGGCCGTCAATCGCTTGGACGACAGCTTTAGTGCGTCCGCCGCCATCGTAGGATCCAAACTGATCCTGCGAGGTAACAAGTTTTTGTACTGCCTAGAGGAGCAAGGGGACCGCTCTGATTCGAGTAATCCTTCTCGCTAACTATCTCCAGCTCCGGAATCG
>CAYQMZ010000146.1:0-12393 GCA_964418725.1 uncultured Pirellulaceae bacterium | reverse complement strand
TGGATCAAGTCCAAGAAGCCCAAACCACGGTTGCGATACTTCTTCGCAATCGAAACAACCAATCGCAGGTTTCCAGCAGACAATACTTGCTTGGCTTTGTCATGCTCGACCTGGTACTTCTTGGTTCGTTCCATCCGACGCTTCAACGAGGTTGGGCTTTCCAACGTGATTCGCATCAGATAGCGAAGCTCCGACCTCAAGTCTTCGATGGTCTTGCCACCAAGCAGTGTCTCGTCACCGTTGTTGATTTGCTCAAGCAGTGTCTGCATACGTTCAGAGATCTGCTGAAGCTGGTCAAGCAACGGTGTGATTCGTTGTGAGCGAAGGTTCAATTCTTCGATCAGTCGAACAGCTCGCTCTCGTCGACGGCACAACTGTCGCCAAGCCTTGCGGCGTTCTGACATGGGATTCGACTTTTTGATCGCCTTTCGGAAATCGATATGATTCAAGACCAGCAACCTCCGAAGCGTTTCGACGTTCGGTACGATGCGGCTCATGATGCGTTTTTTCTCAGCCGTATTTGTGACCGAAACCTCGATGGTTCGATCCAATCGCAACTCGCCATCGCGAACTTTTTCCAGTGCCGAAGTCGCTGCTTGCAGGATAAAGTCGGTCGCCAGCATGCTGTCCCGGAAATTGGTTCGCGTCCGCTCGATTTCTTTGGCGGCAGCAACTTCTTCGTCTCGCGTCAGCAACGGAATCTCGCCCATCTGCATCAGGTACATGCGAACCGGATCATCAATGGCTTCGCTTGTACTGGACTGATCGTCGTAGACTTTCTCTTCCTTCTTGGCGGCAGGCTTCTTGGCGGGCTTGCCATTGACTTTGGGATCCTCCTCAAATTCAATCTTCGAAGTGCCATTCACCTTACGCTGTGACTTTCCACCGGCGGAAGTGCCATTGGTCGTGATCGCCTTTGCCCCGTTTACCTTTTTCGCAGCGGCCTTGCCGTTGGCTTTGGTTTTTGTGGACTTCTTTAAGGCAGTTTTTGATTTAGATTTCGACACGGATAAAGCACCCTGAACGCGAATTTGGCTGAGTGATCGCAACCAACTCGCATAGTTAGTGCCAAAGCGGTCGCAAGCGTATTTCGCTGGAAAAATCGACTCGTTCACGGTGATTCCGAACCCAAAGACGTAGAAGAAAAACAACGCGTTGACGAAAAACAACAACTCGCAAGAGGGTCGGCGGGAACCGCGAAACTAACATCCGTGCAATTCCTCAACCTGTGGTACACGTAACTTCCACAGAATGTGAAAATATGTCAAAAGACTGGTAGAACCCGTACTGCGGAGAGATGAACTTTGATTAGCCACAGTGAGTCATACGAAGCAGAAGATGCGGTGAAGGTGCGGGTAGACGGTTGCAGCGGCACCATCATTCTGAACAACGTCAATAAACGAAACGCGATCAGCCGCACGATGCTGCAGCAACTGGGCGAAGCACTTGGGGATCTGCACCAAGAAAAGCGTGTTCGCGGCGTGATCGTAACTGGGAACGAGACGGCGTTTTCTTCGGGTACGGATCTCACCGAAATCCGAGACACGATGGGCGACAGCGATCCGCAACAAACGTGGTTTGCAGATAGCCTGGCTCAGAAAGAGCTAATCGAACAAATGCTGCGGTTCCCGAAACCGATCATCTCCGCCGTGAACGGACCGGCGTTGGGATTTGGTGCCGCAATTGTGTTGGCCAGCGATTTAGTCGTCGGTACGGCGGAGGCAACGTTTGGCTTTCCTGAAACACAACGAGGCCTCGTACCAGGTCTCGCTGCTCCACTGCTTGCCTTCCGACTTGGCTCGGCGGCAGCGGCTGACTTTCTGTTGCGAGCCGAAGTGGCCAGCGCCGAAGACTGCTCGGAACGGGGAATCTACCACTGGTTAGTTGACGCAGACCTCGTGTGGGCCAAGGCAGATGCCATTATTCGAGACCTCAGCGGAAAAGACCCTAGCGCAATCTCTATGACGAAGAGACTGCTAAACGAAACCATCGGCGAGAGTCTCTTTACGCAGCTATCGGCAGGAGCAGCGGCAACGGCAAGCGCTCGAACAACGGCTGCTGCGAAAGAGGGCGTGGAATCGTTTCTTGAGAAACGCGATCCCGAGTGGCCTTAGATAGTCGAGCGAACGATTCTGAGATTTATTGACTTAGATCAGATCCGCGATGGATGGCCGTCGCCACCAAGACTCGATCGCAACCAGCCTCGACAAAACGCTGGACATCCCCACCATCGCGGACGCCGCCGCCAGAAATCAGTTCCAAATCCGGATAACGAGACTTGATCTTTCGGCAAAGGTCGACCGTCGTCGTCCCCTCGGACCCGACAGACGCCACATCCAAAACGATCATGCTCTGAATTCCACTATCCAATGCGTACGACGCAATCGTCTCAGCAGACAGTCGACTTGCCGCCGCATCGAAGACGATTGGTTGCTCCGCATCCATGTCTAAGCTGAAGACAAGCTTCTGATCCGGAAGAGCAGCGACGATCTCTTCTAGTGATCGCAATGTGCGCAGTGTTTCTAACGCGACGATCAATCGACAAGGGGTACGGTCCAGAACACGTTTAATCGCTTTCAAGTCACCCGTACCAGCATCAAGCCAAAGCTCGACGCCTTGATTCTGAATCGTCGCGTAGCTGTTCCAGTCAGGATCCTCACCGGCAATCGCATCGAGATCCGCTAGGTAAACGTCGTCGCTGCCCGCGAACTTCGTAATGGCTTTGGCGACCTTCCCCGGGTGCGGTGAGTCAACCAACTGACTTTCGATCGGTCGATAGTGGTCACGCTGGCCAGCGAAACCATGAACAACTTGCCCACGCTTGAGATCGATAACAGGAAGAATCACAGACATGGCGAACTCAGGAGTGACGGGGAGTCGCGGACAACTAGCACGTAATTCCACCGTCGATGACCAACACCTGCCCTGTAATGAACTGGGCCGCGTCCGACATCAAGAACAACACAGAGCCCAGAACGTCACCGGGTGTTCCGAGTCGACCTAGCGGTGTTCGTTTGACAATTTGGTTTTGCTGCTGATCATCTAGTCCGTGGGTCATCTCCGTCGTGAGATAACCTGGCGCGATGGAATTCACTCGAATGTTCCTAGCACCAAGCTCGCGAGCCAGTGCACGCGTAATCCCATCCATACCGGCCTTGGTTGCAGCATACGCGGACAGTCCGCGATAACCGCGCAGCCCGATGATCGACGAGATATTCAAGATGACGCCGCCATTCGATTGCAAAAGCATTTCGCGTGAAACCTGGCGACTTAGGTGCAGCGTCCCACCCAAGTTGATCGACAACAACTGATCAATCTGAGCCTCCGGCATCGTCGCCAATACACCATCGCGAGCTACTCCGGCGCAGTTGATCAACCCGTAAGGAGCACCAAGCTTCTCCACGGCCGCCTTGACGAAATCACCAGTCTGTGACGGATCACTGACATCCGCCTCGGCGAAATAGAATCGCTCGTTCGACGAGGTCTCGCGAGTGAAGTCCGTAGCGGAGCGACTGAAGGTACTGACCGAGTATCCAGCTTGCAGTAGGCCGGCTACGAGTGCCTGCCCTAGTCCTCGACTACCCCCGCTGATGATGACGTGTTTATCCACGAATTGTTCCGTTGCTGTTTTCACGTTGCCGATTGAGTGTTTTCGAGTGTACGCGTATCGCATCTGACCAACAATGCGGTCATACTCAATGGCCGCGATCGCTGGGAAAGGCCAAGGAGATTCACGATGAGATTTCTACCGCTGGTACTGTTGATGTCATGCCTGCTGGTTCAAGCAGCAGACCCTCAACCGTTGATTCAGGATGGCGACCGAGTCGTCTTCCTGGGAGATTCTAATACGTACGCGGGGAAATACATCGCTCACATTCACGCGAATTTCTTGGCTGCCGAACAGCTGTCTTCCAACGCACCGAAGCGTGTTGAAATCCTGAACCTGGGGCTTAGCAGCGAGACTGCTTCAGGATTATCAGAGCCTGACCATCCGTTTCCTCGCCCTTGCGTTCTGGATCGTATCGATCGTGCACTGAAGCTTGCCAAGCCAGACGTTGTGTTCGTGTGTTACGGCATCAACGACGCAATCTACTATCCATTTGATGAGGAGCGTTTCGCGGCATTCAAATCAGGCATCCAAACGATCGTCAAGAAAACGAAAGCCGCCGGCGCAAAGATCGTACTCATTACTCCGCCACCATTCGACGCGCTGCCTTTGAAGCCGGCAAAGAAGTTAAGACCATTGGGGGCTGAGAAGTTCGCTTGGTTCGCTCCCTACGAGAACTATGACGACGTCATGGCGAAGTACGCCGAATGGGAGCGGGGCCTCAAGCAAGTCGACTTACTGATTGACCTGCACAAACTGACACATGCGAAACTGAGTGCCGAACGTGAGCGAGACCCCAATTTCACGTTCGCGAAAGATGGCGTCCATTACAACGAAGCCGGGCATCGCTTCGCCGCGGATGCAATTTTGGGTGAACTCGATCTGGTTACGCCTGCACAATTGAATCCGCGAGCCCTTGCTGTAATCGTCAAGCGACAGAATTTGCTGAGGGACGCGTGGCTTACGCACGTCGGGCACAAGCGACCTGGAGTCAAGAAGGGCCTGCCACTGAATGAAGCGGATGAAAAAGCAGCGGACCTGTGGGAGCAACTATCCAGCACCCTTGCCGAACCAGCCGCTCCTTAGAAGGCTGCGACACGTAGGCCGAATCAATCGTAGCGCCGTTCCGGCATACTTCTCTTTCGCGTTCGCTGATTAGCCGATCTTGGCTTTGCCCATCATCGGCTGCAACGCTTCCGGGATTTCGATCGAACCATCCGCCTGTTGGAAGTTCTCCATGACCGCGATAATCCCGCGACTCAAAGCGATCGCTGTACCATTCAATGTGTGGACGAAATGCGTGCCTTTGACATCTTTCTCCTTGTACCGAACGTTCAAACGGCGAGCTTGATAGTCCGTGCAGTTCGATGTGCTCGTCACCTCACCCCACTCACCAGCTTCACCACGCCCCGGCATCCAGGCTTCTAAGTCATACTTGCGATAGGCAGGCGCCCCCAGGTCGCCAGTTGACGTATCCACGACTCGATACGGGATGCCAAGTTCGTCAAAGATCTGGCACTCGAGATCACGGAAGTAGGTCAACATTTCGTCGCTCTGATCGGGCAGCGTGAATGCAAACATTTCAACCTTGGTGAATTGATGCACACGATAAAGGCCGCGTGATGCTCTGCCCGCAGCCCCAGCCTCGGTCCGGAAGCAATGACTAATGCCGCACATTTTGAGAGGCAGTTCCGTGTCCATCACGGTTTCGCCTGACAGGAATCCACCCAACGTGATCTCTGCAGTTGCCACCAGACATAGATCTGTGTTTTCAATACTGTAGATCTGCGTTTCGTTTCCTCGAGGATTGAAACCGATGCCTTCCAAGATTTCCTGACGCGCCAAGTCTGGTGTAGTCGTCGCCGTGAAACCCTCACCTACAAGTTTTTGAATGACGAACTGTTGTAGAGCAAGCTCTAACAGCACCGCCTCGTTCTTTAGGAAATAGAATCCAGAGCCCGTTGTCTTGGCTCCCGCCTCGAAGTCGATCATGTCGTGCTTCTCAGCAAGCTCTACGTGATCAAGTGGCTTAAAATCAAACTCGCGCGGAGCATGTTTGCCACGTTGAATTTCGAGGTTCGCCTTGTCGTCTTTTCCAATGGGTGCGTCGGCATGAGCCATGTTGGGAATCATGCGTTGAATGGACGCGAGTTCCGCTTGCATCGCGTCCAACTCGGCCTGCATGGCGTCCTTTTGTTCCCGCAAGGCACGTCCTTGGTTCTTTCGTTCTTCTCGCTCTTCGTCGGACTTGGCTTTTCCGATCGTTTTCGAAACCTCGTTTGCCTTCCGATTGAGGTCTTGGACAGCCGTCGATTTCTCACGACAAAGGCCGTCCAATTCGACGAACCGATCGACATTCGCGTCCATCCCGCGATTGGCACAGTTTTGACGGACGGCGTCTGCGTTTTCGACAATGAACTTTCGATCTAACATCTGAGCTCCAACAGGATGCAACTCTGCGTTTCGTGTGATTTCGCGTTGAGCGGTCTAACTACTTGCTGCGTAAACCTATTGAAACGCAACTCGCCCGCGTCTATTTGCACTAGGAATCTTGGCCGGTGAGTTTACACGGTCTCGGCCAGGACAGAATTGGGCTGACCTACCGCAGGCTGGCGATCAATCGGAAACCGGCGACGAGTCCCCAATATGCCAGCTAGTACCCGATGGCCGGCCACTTATACCAAATCGCAGCTATCTCGCAGACTCCACAACCTATTTCCCAATTTTCTCAGACATAGCGATTCTCAGCCGGCGACCGGCGAAAATCGGAGAATCAGAGAAAATAGGGGTAATCCCAAACGGCTTAGCTTGAGATTCTTCCGACGCCGTACCGCGGAATGCTATGCTCCTTTGCCGTCCACCACCCATTCGCTGACAGATTGAACAAGACTGCACCATGCGACTCATCTTACGTCTTGCACTCGGGCTAGGAGTCCTCGGTCTGCTGGCGATCATCTTCTTGCCCACGGTCTTGTTTAGTACGCCCGTGAAAAACTGGATTCTGCAGGATGTTTTGCGAGAGCAAGGAATCGCGGCCGACATCGAAAAAGTGACCGTCGGCTGGCTAAGTCCTACCAAGATCAAGCAAGTATCCATCGGCCCGGTTGAGAAACGGCGACTCCTTCAGGCTGAAGAAATCAGCGTTAACCGCACGTTGCTGCAGGCGATTTTTTCTGGCGCAGATCTCGGCGAACTAACAATCCGTCGACCTCAAGTTCACATTTGGATTGACGATACAACTTCGAACCTCAAGTTCGAACAGCTCGAAGAGAACCTCGAGAACCTGCAAATCGATCTCGAGTCAGATTCCGATGACGAAACGAATCCGACCGAGCCTTCCAATCCCAAGGCAGATGACGGCAGCCGAAAGTTCGCCATCAATGTTCAGGACGCCGAGCTTTACGTGAAGACGCCGGCGATGACAGAGGAGACAAACGTCATTACCGACCTGGATATTCGTTGCACGATCCTCAAGGAACCGGCTCGACGTACTTTGCTGGTCGATCCTGGCCCCATCATCAAACGAGCCTCCATCACGCCCGAACTATGCGAAGCCGGACTCAAATTTGTCTTGCCGGTACTCGCCAATGCCACATGGACCAAGGGCGAGTTCTCTCTTGATCTGGACGCGTGCATTGTCGATTTAGACGAGCCGACTCGGTCCTTGATCAGTGGGCGACTCACCATTCACGGAATCGAAGCAGGAATTCGCAACCAATTGGCCGACGGTATCGCAGACGAGCTGGCCAAGTTTATGGGGCGAGACGGATTCGATGCCGTTCATCTGGCAGACAATAGTGTTGTGCAGTTTCAAGTTGTCGACGGAATGGTATGGCACGAGGGCGTTGAGGTTGGTCTGCCGCGGGTATCTCAAGATCTCGTGGTCAAGACTTCTGGGTCCGTTTCCTTCGACGAACAACTGGACCTCACAATCGATTGCCCAATGCCGCTACATCTAGTCGCAAAAGGTCCACTCAGCCGCGCACTTCGTGATCAATCGTTGTCCCTGCGAGCAACAGGTCCGGTGCAAAAGCCCGACGTGAAGCTAGATGATGATTTCTTGCCAGATCTGATTTCCAGCATCGGCGGAGAACTTGCCGAAGAAGAGCGTCCGCTACAAAGCTTGCTTCAAGGATTTCGAGACGCGGTCCGACCGAACGCAGCTCGACCGGCAGACGAAAAGGAAAACGCAAACGAAACATCCACCGACACCGGTGCCCCAGCGGAAACGTTTCTTGATCGTATTCGCCGACGTAGAAAGTCCCGTCGCAACGGCCCAGATTGGGTTGAGCTAAAACCTGCCCCCTGACATCTGCTCGTATTCAACACCGCGGACCTACGCCCTCGACGGACAACAAATCTCCCTGATCAAAAACCCGGCGTTAGTTAGCAACAACCATGCGAATACAATTTCATCTTGCCTCGGCCACACTCGCACAATTGCTGCTATGCCTAGTCCTCATCTCTTCAGCGACTGCCCAAGTTGTGTTGCCGGAAGAAAAACTGCTCTGGCCGGACGGAACGAGCGACGTCATTCAGTACGAAGAAGAAAGTGTGCGCTCTTCGAAAGCCTCGGCGGCGGCTCCCTCTCAATCCAATCGCGTGTTCTCTGATGTGGATACACCGAGCTACACAATTCATCGATGCGATGCGGCCAAGTCGACCGGAGTAGGCCTGGTGATTTGCCCCGGCGGAGGATACCGAGACGTCTGGCTTGACCGCGAAGGCCACGACTTGGCGATTTGGTTGAAGGACCACGGCGTAACATCGTTGGTTCTGAAGTATCGAACGAACGGAAGCGGGCCGCATGAGGGCCGCAAATACAAGTGGGAAGACTACATGCCGGCAGTCGTCGCCGATGCACGACAAGCGGTACAAATTCTGCGTAAAGACGCGAAGCAACTTGACTTAGATCCCAACAAAATCGGCATCAGTGGATTCTCAGCCGGGGGAAACTTGGCTCTGCAAGTGGCACTGCTCACACAAGACCAAAGCGAAGACGACACCAGCAGCAACGTGAACTTCGCGGGCCTTTTTTATCCTTGGCTGCGATCCGATGCGTACAAATCGATCGACACCAGCAAGAAGGCGCCGCCCACTTTCATCATGAACGCTGCTGACGATTGGGTAACGCCCGCCAACCGATGCATTGAGTTTTACTCTTTGCTGTTGAAGTCGAAAGCTACACCTGAACTTCATATCGTCAGTCGCGGCGGACACGGTTTTGATTTGGGCGACGGCCGAAATATCGCTTCAGCACCGCTTTGGAAACAGAGCTTCATTGCTTGGATGCAGGACGCTGGCCTCACCAAGTAGCCACGCGCCGGTGCTTGTGTGTGCGTAGCTACCGCGTCGCCGCGACTACACACTATCGAGTCGACATAGATCCGCTAACCTATTGTCTCGCAGCCTGCCTACAGCCGGTTCGATTTCGTTGCCTGTTGGAATTCATCATGAGTCGCCCGCACATTTTTCTCTTCAACTCACTGCTGGTCGCCACGTTACTGCTCTTCGCACACACTGCTCACGCGGCTGGAATTGTGCGGGTCGAAGTCGACACGACGGAGATCTCTAGACATCTGTTGAGAAGCAAAATCACGATGCCGGCCGCCGCTGGCCCATTTTCGTTCCGACACCCCGAGTGGATCCCCGGCATCCACGGTCGAAGTGAGCAAATAAGGAACATCGCTGGGCTGGAAGTCTTTGATGCAAGTGGAAACAAGTTGGAGTGGCGGCGAGACCCGAGCGAATTGGCACAGTTCCATGTCGATGTACCCAGTGGGGATCACATCGTGGTCAAGCTGCTGTATTTGGCGAATCAGCCTTCGCGAGTTTCAACAGGCGTAGACAGCTTTGGAAACTCGAAAGTGTTGGCCATCAATCTCAACACCTGTTTAGTATACCCAAGCGATTCGGACGTTCGTGAACAGGCTGTCGACTGCTTAATACGATTCCCTGCCAACTTCAAGTTTGCGACCGCTTTGCGCGAACCAAAACTGATCGGCGACAACACGTTTCAGTTTGGTCGCACCACACTCGAAACTCTCGTTGACTCACCCGTGATTGCCGGAAGCAACTATCGACAACTGAAAGTTGAAGTCCCAAGTTTTCCAGACACACGCTACCACTTCATTTCCGAGTCAGCCAATGCTTTGGAATACGACGAAGATTGGGAGAGTTTCTGCCAGAACCTCATGGAAGAAGCCTACGCATTGTTCGGAAGCGCTCCCTACTCGGCCTATAATTTCTTGGTCGTTTGCAGCGACAAGATCCCGGGGATGGGCCTTGAACACCACGAGAGCTCGTTGAATGGCATCAAGCAAAACGACCTTACCGACGACGCCCAAAAGAAAGACCGAGCTCCTTACCTGCTAGGACACGAATTGGTTCATGCGTGGTGCGGAAAGTACCGGCGTCCCGGCGGCATGTATCGCGAAAACTACCACACGCCAAAACAAACGGGCGAACTTTGGATTTACGAAGGTCTCACGCAGTATCTGGGACAGGTCCTTACGGCGAGAGCAGGAATCGTATCCTTCGACGAGCATCGGCAACGCATTGCCTACCGAGTCGGCACCTTAGCTAGGCGCGCCGGTCGATCGTGGCGTCCACTTGAGGATACAGCAATCGCTGCTTACACCCTGCGTGGTGGATCGCCGAGTTGGACGGATCTGCGTCGCAGCCAAGACTACTACGATGAAGGAGCATTTTTTTGGTTGGAAGTCGACTCCATCATTCGTCGGCTGTCGGACGGCGAATTGAACCTGGACAACTTCTGCCAGAAGTTCTTTGCTTTTGACAAACGTTTCCCCAAGGTCAAACCGTTCGAAGTATCCGAGATCGTCGAGATCCTAGGCGGCCTGGTGGAATACGACTGGGCGGGACTTATCGAACGACGGATCCGAACAGCAGCACCAGAACTTTCGTTGGAGGGTTTGCGCGCTGCGGGTTACGACTTCACCTTGTCGACAGAAAAACCGGACTATGTGAAGCAACGTGAAGGCGACCGGGAGTCTATTAACGCGGCCTATTCGATTGGTCTGTTCGTCAGCAAGAAGAGCGGTGAGATTTCTACTGTCGTCCCCAACAGCGTGGCTGATCAAGCGGATCTAGCAGAAGACATGAGGATCCTGGGAGTGAACGGATTGAAGTTCACAGCGTCCCGACTGGAAGATGCCATCTCCAACGCGACCGAATCCGGTCGCATCGAACTACTCGTCGAGGAAAATGACGCCTACCGCATCGTTGATCTCAAGTACCAAGGTGGCCCGAAGTATCCCAACTTCCTTCGCTTGGAGAACCAGCCGAACTTGTTCGAGGCAATTTGTTCACCCCGCCGAGCCAGCGAGTAGCGCACGCGCACGGCATCAGATGGTTCAGAACCGCTAAGTCACCCGACTACGAGGGTTGTGGCCAGGTGTCGTTGAGGAATCGACCGTTCTCGCTGATGAGTTCGCCGTCGACGAAAATCTGGCCGCCTTGGCGCAGGTCGCAAACCATATCCCAGTGCAAACCAGATTCGTTCTTGCCGCCGCTTTCCGGATAGGCTTGGCCGACAGCAGCATGGAAGGTTCCACCGATCTTTTCATCGAACAGCGTATTCTTCGAGTAATCCTGAATGGAATAGTTAGTTCCGATCGCAATTTCGCCCAGGACCCGAGCTCCTGGATCCTGATCTAGCATCGCCATCAGGAACTCTTCGCCTTTCGATGCACTCGCCTCGACCACTTTGCCCTGCTTGAATTCCAGTCGAATGTCATCGACTTCGCGACCTCCATGAACGGCGGGGAAGCTGTAACAGACGACGCCTTCGGTGGCATCTTCGACGGGACCAGTGAATACCTCTCCGTCAGGAAAGTTCTCATGCCCATCGCAATTCAACCAGGTGCGACCTTCGATGGCGAGTTTTAAATCTGTTCCATTAGGGGCAACAAATCGCAGCTCTTTTTTGCCGTTGAGAAAATCTACCAAGCGTTGCTGTCGCTCGCTAATTTCTCGCCATGCAGTGGCTGGATCATCCAAGTGCAAAAGCCCCGCCTTGAACACGAAGTCCTCGTATTGGCCAAGCGACATTTCGGCGTCCTGCGCAGACGATTGGCACGGATACTGTGTTCCCACCCAGCGAAGCTCGTGATTTGCCGCGCGGCGCATGAACGTTTCCATGAACTTCTTTCGCCCCTGGCTCAGCAAAGACTGCCTTGAAGGATCACAGCGTGAAAGTGCCTTGGTATTCGCCGATCCCCAATAGGCAATTCGCACGTCGACGTTTTCGATCGAATACTGTGCGATCGGATCTTCGAAGGTTAGTTGTTCATCGGAACTCTCGCTGAGTCGGATTTCCGCCAACTCATCCGGCTGCAGCGATACGATGGGATGCGCGCCAGCTGCGATGACTTTAGAACAAAGTGCGGTGACCAGAGGCGTGCCGATGGTGGAACCACCGATGAGCACTAAGTCGCCTTTCTTGACGGCAGCTGAATAGTTGACCAATACATCTGCCAGTTTTTCGATTCTTGGATCTTTCATTGTTTCGTTCGCTCAATTCAGTGATTGGTTGGCAGCACATGCCTGGCCCACCAGGCGAAAAATTGGCTCAGAAGAACACCGCTCTACCGCGGCACGGCAAATAGGATCCCCAACATCGTCTTTGCATCTCGGATGGAACCGTCACTTACCAAACGATGAGCCTCTTCGAACGAAACAAGGTAATTCTCGATCTGCTCACCCGGTTCTCGTGCCGGTTCGCCCAACTCTAAGTCCGACGCCACAAAGAGGTGCATCTCTTC
>CAYQMZ010000145.1:7898-12481 GCA_964418725.1 uncultured Pirellulaceae bacterium | reverse complement strand
CTCACTGTCTTGGTCGCTACGACCCGTAATCCAACGAAGGACAGCATGGACGCATGCATTGCTGCCGATACCTTTCCAGACTTGCTGCTAAGTCAAACTGGTATTGAGACCGCCCTGTGGAGGTTTGTCGTGCGTCGTGCTTTTGCTGTAATTATCGTGGCTGTTCTTGTGTTGCCTTGCGTGGCACAGGACCCATCGCTTGCCGACATCCAACCCATAGCTCGAATCAAGAGTGGCATCAGTGCACCGTCCTTGCCTGCACCGCCTGCTCGATTGAGGGCGAAGTCTACGGTTACTAAGTCGATCACTTTGGAGCCGTCAGGAATTCGTTGGAAAAAGGATCTGGCGCTCGGCAGAGCGCAGATGGTGAAGACAGATCAACCAATGATGTTGTTTGTCACAGCGCCTTCATGCCAATACTGCGAGTTGATGAAAGAGACTACCTTCGCGCAGCAATTGATCGTTCGCGAGATCAACAACAAATTTACTCCTGTGATGATCAACGGTCGGATTCACAAAGATATCTCAGACAAGTTGCAGATCCGCATGTTCCCAGCCACCGCTGTGGTGCACCCTAGCGGGAAGGTTGTAGAAATTGCTCACGGGTACAAGTCACCCGCCGAGTTCCTCAAGTACATGGCTGTCGCCCGAGCCAAGCTGAAGCTGGAGTTGTCACAGCAACAAAAGGCTACCGCCAAAGTGAACAACGCCACACGGAAGATGCAGTGATCTAGGCCGGCGGTTTATCCACGGCAGTGACGCAAGAGTCGCTTCGACTCTAAATCGGCTTTCACGCCTACTGCCGAATGTGTGACCAGATTTGCACGATGCCCAGCGTGTTTATCAACATGTGCACAACAATGCTGGGCAAGATCCGCTGGGTGCGTTGGTAAAGGTATCCCAGCCCGATTGCCAAGAAGAACAACGGTACCCAGTCCGGCCCATGTTGGACGTGAGCTAGTGCAAACAGCCCTGAGCTCACAAGGATCGGCACCCACATAATGGGGCGTTCTTCCAAAGGCTCTTCGTCTGAATCGACTGTGTCGTCCGCTTCTGCTGACTTCCCCATTGCCCGGTGGGAAGTTGCCGAGCCGTTGCCTGTGGGCGATCGATACGGGTTACCATCCTCGTGAGGCTCGCTATCGCTGGTTGCTTCACCCGTTAGGCTTGCTGAGCTGTCGCCGCCGAAAAGGACGGCATTCGAGTCGGCGGGCGTACCCAGGCCGCACTTCATTCGCGACGCGGTAACTTGGAGCTTTTCTAGCCAACCTTGCAGGAACAGACGAAAAAACGTCTCCTCGAAAATCGGTGCAGCGATCATGGCGGAAAATGCGGCGATCGGAAGCAACGAAGAATTTTTTGTCAGAGTAAGCATTTCCGTGAGCGGATGCTTAGACTCGAAGAGTTGCGTTAGCCCAAGCTGAATCAGCAGTACGGGAACCACCAACATAACGAACCAGCGCATTCCCAGTTCGACGTCGGGCCCAAAGTGATAACCGCTGAAGCCTACGATGCGATGGTATCGCAAGTGGATCCACACAAAGCACAACGCAGTAGCTACCAACGTTAGCGACCCAAAGATCAGGAACATCGTTCCTTGATTCTTGGGATCAATCATTTCCGTTAGCGATGGATTCTCGATGCCCAGCGACTGGGCGACGGCTTTGACGCCATATCCGGCAACAACGCCAACGATGGCGACAATGATCCCCAGGTCCAGCAGCCCCCACGGGACGTTCCGCTGATACTCGGTTTCAACAAGTGGTTCGCCGTTTTGCAGTTGCTTGAACGCAGCCGCCCAGTTCGTCAGGCAAGCAATTGGCAACACAATCAGGCCGATGCCTAGCAGTATCTCAGGGATGCCGATAATCAAGATTCGGTTGCCTTAGTCTTTACTTGCCTACGAGCTTGGTTGCGGCAATGACGTAGCCAACGCCGGAGTAGACCGTCGACGCGACAGCGAGCCATGCCAGCAGAGTGAGAAGACCGCCTAGCCATGACGGTGCCGTGGTCATCGCCAAAACTAGCAAGCTAACGATCACAGCGGCACACTGAAATACCATTTTGAGCTTGCCAGCCAGTTTGGCTGAAAAGTCGATTCCTTCACCTTCTAGGAAGCTTCGGATGACCGTTACGAGCAGTTCGCGTCCGACCACGACAACAGCCATCCAGGCAGCGATCCCTGAATTGGGCTCGGCGCCCAGGTAGATGAACACGCCGCAGATCAAAAACTTGTCAGCAAACGGATCGAGGATGCGGCCTAGTTTGGTGACCAAGTTGTACTTGCGGGCGATGTAGCCATCTAGCCAATCAGTTCCGGCGGCGACTGCGAAACACGCGAGGGCTGCAGAGAAGTGCCCCATTGGAATTAGCACAAAGACCGCGATGCTGAGAAACAATCGAGCAATCGTGATTTGGTTGGGCAGGTTGAAGACCTGGGAGGAAGATGAGTCAGCGTTCATCCGTCTAACGCCCGCTTATGTGTGTTTGACTAGTTGGTGGGACCTTCAGCAACTCGCGAGGTGCGGCAACGATTCGTTGTTGCTGCATGGCTTTGCGAATTCGACCTAGCCCTTCACGTCGGGGCCAGTTGCGACGGCGATTAAATCATAACCTTCCGAGGCGACAACTTCGCACGGTACGATTTGCCCAACGCGATGCGTGTCGTCAGCCGTAACGTATACGATCCCGTCGACGTCCGGTGCGTCCGCGATCGTTCGTCCGATGAAAATGTTTGGTTGCCCGTCAACTGGCATATCCAGGATGATGTCCTGCTTTGTGCCTACTTGTGCTGTGTTCCAGTCGAACGCAATCTGTTGTTGTACTTCCATGAGCCGGTTGCGACGTGACTCCTTCCTTTCATCGTCGACCTGATTCGGCAGGCTCACCGCTGGCGTGCCTGGTTCCAACGAGTAGGTAAACACACCTAGCCGCTCGAATCTTTGCTCGTTGACAAATCCAACCAGTTCGTCGAACTGCTCATCGGTCTCGCCCGGAAATCCGGTGATCATCGTCGTACGCATGTTCAGGTTGGGGATATTGTCACGTAGCAACTTGATCAAAGATTCAGTCTCGGACCGAGTGACGCGTCGTGCCATCCGCTTCAGCATCGTGTCATTGATGTGTTGCAGCGGCATATCGATGTAGGGCACGATTCGTTTCGATTCGCCAATCGTTTTGGCCAGGGCTTCGTCGATGTACATCGGGTAGAAGTACATCAGGCGAATCCAGTCTAGGCCCTCGATCTGATCTAACTCTCGCAGCAGTTCGGTCAGTCGCGGTTCACCATAGATGTCGATGCCGTAGTAGGTCGTGTCTTGCGCGACGATAATCAGCTCGCGAACGCCATCTTCGGCAAGTTGTTTTGCCTCGGCGAGAATTTCATCCGTCTCCTTGGATGCATGTTTGCCTCGCATGCCTGGTATTGCGCAGAACGTGCAAAGGCGATCGCAGCCTTCGGATATTTTCAGGTACGCGAAGTGACGCGGCGTGATCCGGAATCGGTTTTGGTCCGACAGCGCTCGCGTCGGAGCGGGGCGAAAAACAGTTCGTTGTTCTTCGAGGTCACCGATCAGTCGATCTGCAACTCTAGTGATTTCCTCTCGTCCGAAGACTCCCACAAGGTGGTCGACCTGAGGGCACTCGTCCAGTAACGCTTCCTTCTGTCGCTCAGCCAAACAGCCAGAAACAATCACGCCGCGTGTTTTGCCGGCTTCCTTCAGTTGCACCATCTCTTTGATGGCCGCGAATGATTCCTGTCGGGCGGCTTCGATAAAGCCACAGGTGTTCACAACAACGAAGTCCGCCCCATCCGGATCGGGGACGAGTTGGTAGCCATCTATCTGTAGCAGCCCCAGCATCCGTTCGCTGTCCACAGTGTTTTTGGGGCAGCCGAGACTTACGAATGCGTAGGTTCCCTTGGCGTCTTTGCTGAGCGTATCGACAGATTGAGACAAGGCCGGATTCCAACAGATGATGACGGATCGAGATAATCCGTCGAGCATACCAGTTGGGCTGCCCAGCGAGAACCGTTACGCGGCCGAAGTTGCTAGGAACTCGCGTGTGGACCGAAAAAACGAGAACAGGTTGTTCAAATTGTACGGCTGGGACAAGACACGAATCCCTTGCTGTTCGTAGCGGGCAACCTCGTACTCTCGCGGATAGGACACCAAGGCAACGATTTCTGCACTGGGATGTCGTCGCTGAAGCTCACGCAGGGCAGGAAATTCGTCAATTCCGTCGGACGCTTCGTAGACTACGACATCGACGCCGGAAACCACCGGCGCCTCGTCGATTCTCAGTTGGGCCGTCTTGAGCCCCAGCATCTCTAGCGCTTCCGCAATTGCAGATTGGTAGCTGGAAGAGTTAGCGTAAATGGCGACCAGCTTCTGTTCGGTGGGGGCTAGGCCGACCGCAAAAGGGGAGTTCAGTGTCTGTCGGAGAGTTTCCAGCGACAAATTCGTGGGCAATTTGTGGGCGTAGACGGTCGAGTCTGGATCAAGAAACGAGTGAGTCCTCTTGAGCCCGCAGCAAAGCTCGCCCAGCACTGTGACATGAGCACTTGCGGGAAACCTGTTACGTAC
>CAYQMZ010000145.1:0-7888 GCA_964418725.1 uncultured Pirellulaceae bacterium | reverse complement strand
GCCTTGCGGCGGCAAAGCAGACGCAGGCTGGCGCACCTATCTTTGACGGAAGGCTGGCAAGGTCAGAGCATTCCACCAAGGACGCACTTCTTTTGAGTGCATCGGTGATGCGAGTGAACTCTAGGCGAGACGAGTTCCCGATCCACAGTATTTCGTCACTCATGCAATCCATTGCTCCGCGTCTATTGAGCGTCTACCACAGACAGTACTACCCGGCCCAGTTCCAAACCGGCGTATTGTCCAACTTAATCGGTCAACCGCAAGGTGACTTGGTCTTTAGTTCGCCGGTAGCACTGGTGGCGATGTGCGTTTGCCTAGGTCATGTGGAGCATGACCTTCATCGCATCCTTCTCCTGAGCTCGAAAGAATGCTTGCTCGAACGCTTCCATGGAAAAGTGGTCGGAAACGAAGTTGTCCAGCTGCAGCCTGCCGGCCGCCAGCCACTGGATTGCTTTGTCGAAAGGTCCGCACCGTGAGCCGACGACGGTGATTTCATCAATCACGATCGCAGCCAACGATAGCTGATGAGGTTCTGCAACGGTTGTTTTCATCACCAGCGTACCGCGAGGTCTAGTGAGGCCGATCGCAGTTTCTAACCCAGAGCTTGAGCCTGTGCAGTCAACGACAATATCGCCAGTGCGAGCTAGGTTCTTGGAGGATTCTAGCAACGCCGTGTTCATTCGAAGGTCCGTAAACGAACTCAACTTCTCAGGGTGCTTTCCAACGACGGAGACATCACAGCCAGCGACCTTCAACACTTGGGCACAAAGGTTCCCCAGTCGTCCATCACCAACGACGATCGCTCGCATGCCAGCCTGAACATCAACCTGTTCGAGAATTTGCAAAGCAGCGGCAACGGGTTCGACCAGTGTCGCCATGTCGTCCGAGAGTTGCTCAGGGACTTCATGCAGGTTTGCTTTGGGGACAACCAGCGAATCTGCGAACGCGCCGTCGTGATTCAGAATGCCAACGACCGTTCTGTTGGGGCAGTGGTTGCCACGTCCACTTTCACACGCTTCACAGTCATTGCAGATGCAGTTGATTTCGCCCACGACGCGTTTGCCGCTGAGTGGACCAGTTTCGGCAATGCCTACGAACTCGTGACCGAGCACACCGCTGAAACCCATGTAGCCAAGGATTAACTGCAGGTCGGTTTCGCAGATTCCCGCTTGTAGGACCTTTACTCGTGTCGAGTCTTCAGGCACGTCAGCAGATGGGTAGTCAGAGTGGAGGGAAAGCTTGGTGCCTTCTAAAACCAAAGCACGCATCGTTGGCTCCATGCGGGTGTATCGTGTTCAAATGTCGATGGCTGCGAGGACCTCGATTGCCTGCAGCAGTTTGGTGGCGTCCGACGAAGTCGAAAAATGTCCGAAACTGGCACGCAAGCAACCGCCGCGTTCAAAAGTTCCCAGCCAATGATGTGTGCCTGGTGCGCAATGCAGTCCGGCGCGGACTTCGATTCCGGCAGAGCTGTCCAGCATCATCGCGACCTCGCGTGGATCAAGACCGCCAACGTTGAAGGATACGATGCCACATGGATTGGCTGCAGAGTAGATTTCAACGTCGGCGATTTGTCCGAGCCCATCGATCAACTCACCACTGATTTCGGTCAAGTTAATATCAGCGGAATTGCTCTGTTCGAGAACAAACTGGACGCCGGCGTCCAGGCCGAACAGACCGGGGACGTTGGCATTACCTGCTTCGTACTTTTCCGGCAGTGACTCGGGTTGCTCCAGCAGCTCGCTGCTCGTTCCGGTGCCTCCCTGTCGTAGCTCTGATAGTTCTCGGCTGTTCACATTGGGGCTGATGTAAAGGAAGCCAGTTCCCAGCGGACCAAGAAGCCCTTTGTGCCCCGGGGCTGCGAGCAAATCAATCGACAACGCATCGACATCAATTGTTGCGTGCCCCAAGGTTTGCGCCGCATCCACCAGCAATAGGGCCCCTTGGGCTTTTGCAATGCTGCTAACGTCGGCAAGGGGTTGGATGGCACCGGTGACGTTGCTCGCGTGCGTCACAGCTACCAACTTGGTGTATGGGGTTACCGCTGCTCGAAGTTGATCCAGATCGACAGTCCCGTTGGCGCTCACGGGGACGGAAGTCGCTTGCACGCCCTTTGGCGTCAGGCTTGTAATTGGACGCGTGACCGAATTGTGCTCGACGTCTGTGAAGACAACGTGGTCGCCGGGGCGCAGTAAGCCATGGATTGCCAGATTCAGTGCCTCTGTGCAGTTTTGGGTGAAGATGCAGTGTTCGGGGGTAGCCGTCGTAGCTCCGACTACCTTCAGCAGATTCTTTCGCAAACGCAGGATGGTTCGAGCGACTTCTTCCGAACAACGGTAACTGCCTCGTCCAGCCGCGACCCCAATCTCTCGTTGATAACGGTCGACGGCCGCATACACCCTCTCGGGTTTAGGCCAGCTCGTCGCCGCATTGTCTAGGTAGGTTCGTTCTTGGCTCACTTTGACATCATTTGTTCGGCAAGGAGGAAACGATTTGTGATCGGCGGTCGCTGTCGACAGTTTCGCGGACGTGGGATACGCTTTATGCCGAAATCAGTTGGTGGTCGCTGCGATTCGGATCTGAATTTGTCAGTCGCCTGAGGGAAATCCACGGGCAGCGTTCGAGCGCTCCGTCAGTATTCTAGCCGCAAAGAAGACAAAATGGCTGATGCACAAACTCCGTCAGACTTCCAAGTTGACTTGCCCCGAATTGAACGGGCCGTTCGCGAGATCTTAATCGCTGTCGGTGAGGATCCCGATCGTGAGGGCTTGCTGGAAACACCGGCACGTGTCGCTCGGATGTATCGTGAATTGCTCAGCGGCTTGCACGAAGATCCTCGGGTTCATCTTCGTAAGTTCTTCACGGAAAAGTATGACGAAGTGGTTGTCGTCCGCGACATTAGCTTCAACAGCCTTTGCGAACACCACATGTTGCCATTCATGGGCAAGGCACACATTGGCTACCTTCCAAATGGGAAAGTAATCGGGCTGAGCAAACTGGCGCGTCTTGTCGAGGTGGTCTCGAAGCGACCACAGGTGCAGGAACGCATGACGGAAACTCTGGCAGATATGCTCGAGCAGGAGCTTGACGTACGCGGTGTCGCAGTTGTCGTCGAAGCGACCCACTCTTGCATGACGATGCGGGGGATTCGAAAGCCGGGAAGCCTTTGCGTCACTTCTGCGATGCGTGGGAGTTTCCGAGAGAATCCGACCTCGCGTGAAGAAGTTATGCATTTGATGATGGATCAACGCTAGACACTTTCGCGATAGCTAAGTGTTTGTTTTTGGTTCCGACTCTGAGCACACAGCGTTAAATTTGACGCACAGCAACGCTGATTTTGTGTTTGTATTACTTCGCACACACTGCCTGCGGTCGTTGGGTGTACGGGACAGCGCATGTTGATCGTGATATGATGGGGTTTCGTTGCACGCGACGAACCGCCCAACCAAACAAGATCGCTCGGATTCAATGAGTACAGTTGCTCCAACGTCCACAGCACGCCTGATCGAACGTTATCAATCCACTCGTGAATTCACCGCGAAGATTTGCGAGCCGCTTGAGGTCGAAGACTGCGTGATTCAGTCGATGCCCGACGTCAGCCCGACGCGATGGCATTTGGCTCACACCACATGGTTTTTCGAAACGTTCATTCTAAAGCCGTACCGCGATAACTATGTTTCCAGCAACGACGCGTTCGAGTACCTGTTTAACTCGTACTACAACACCGTTGGCAAACAGTTTCCGCGTTCGCAGCGAGGCTTGCTTTCCCGTCCGACTGTGAAGGACGTCTGGCATTATCGGAATCAGGTCGACGATGCGATGGTCGAACTGTTGGCTGCCGGCACCCACGAAGACTTGCGAGCCGTAGTCGAGATTGGTCTGCAGCATGAGCAGCAGCATCAAGAGTTGATGCTCACAGACATCAAGCATGTCTTGTCCTGCAACCCGCTGTACCCGCAATACGCTGATAAGAGCATTCCCTCGAATGCCGTAAACGAGGCCGGGTGGATCCCATTCACGGGAGGCGTGCGTTCGATTGGTTTTCAAGACGACGAGAATGGCTTTTGCTTTGACAACGAGTTGCCGGTGCACGAAGCACTGTTGCGCGACTACAGCCTACAGAATCGCCTAGTCACGAACCGCGAGTACTTGGCATTTATCGACGATGGTGGCTATCTGAAGCCCGAGTCGTGGTTGTCGATGGGGTGGGGAGCCGTGCAGGAAAATGAATGGAGTGCTCCGCTCTACTGGATTCGTAAGGATGACGGATGGTTTGAGTTCACGTTGTCCGGTGTGCGACCTTTGGACTTAGATGCTCCGGTCTGCCATGTGAGTTACTTTGAAGCTGACGCCTATGCTCGCTGGTCGGGGAATAGGCTGCCGACAGAGTTCGAGTGGGAGAATGCAGCGTCGGGCGTGGAGATCGATGGCAACTTCGCAGATTCGTTGACGTTCCACCCTGTCGCAGCAAGTGATTCCGGGGCATCGAATAGCGCCGGGGCCACACCAAAGCAACTGTTTGGCGATGTCTGGGAATGGACATCAAGCGCCTATGCCGCCTATCCCGGATACCAACCACCCAGTGGTGCGCTTGGTGAGTACAACGGCAAATTCATGTGCAACCAATTTGTGCTGAGAGGTGGATCGTGTGCGACCAGTCATTCTCACATCCGGCCGACATACCGTAATTTCTTTCCGCCCGAGGCACGTTGGCAATTCTCCGGAATAAGATTGGCGAAGTGAATGGACGACACTAGTCTGATGCAACAAGAATCGGCAAGCGACAATCTGGGGGCACAGCCCAGCTTTCTTGAGGATGTCGTTCGGGGGTTGTCGCAACCTCACGGGCAGAAGTTTATCCCCAGTCGCTATCTGTACGACGAGCGAGGCTGCGAGCTGTTCGAAGCCATTTGCGATACGGCGGAGTATTATCCAACCCGAACAGAGATCTCCATTTTGGATCGCGATGCGGATTCCATCGCAAAGGTGTGTGGCCCGAACTGCCGGATCGTGGAATTGGGGTCGGGGGCAAGTATTAAGACGGAGATGTTGCTGGACTCCCTAGAGTCCCCATCGATGTACGTGCCGGTCGACATTGCACCGGAATACCTTGGTCCAGCAGTGGAAAAACTGTCCGAACGCTACGAGCAACTTGCGATTGAACCAGTCTGTGCGAACTTCACCGAGCCATTTCGACTGCCTGAGATGAACTCGGAATGCAGAACGATCGTCTACTTCCCGGGGTCTACAATTGGCAACTTCACTCGCCCCGAGGCGGTGGACTTATTGTCCAATATGAGAGAACTCGCTGGTCCCGCAGGCGGCATCCTGATCGGCATGGACCTCAAGAAAGACGTTGGAATTCTGGTCGCAGCCTATAACGACGCAGCAGGCGTTACGGATGCATTCACGAACAATCTGTTAACTCGGATGCAGCGTGAACTGAACGCGGAACTGGACGAGGGACAGTTCGAACACTTGGCTCGCTACAACGTTGACCTAGGTCGAATCGAGATCTTCTTGTGCAGTGTAAAGGACCAGACAATTCGTATTGGCGATCATTCGTTTGAGGTCGCATCTGGCGAACTGATCAATACCGAGTATTCGTACAAGTATGATCTGGGCGACGTTCAGAAAATGGCGGAGGATGCCGGCGTTGCTCTGACCCACGCCTGGCTCGACGAGCTCAACTGGTTCGGCGTCTTTTTCTTGTCGTGTGCAAGTTAGTGCCCTAACGGCGATCAACACTGCGACTGCCGCAACACGCCGTAATCACGTATTAACGTCAAGCCATAGACCACTGACTCTTTCGCGACGGCAACGGGCCGTTATTCGCGAGGACTGATTGCCGGCTGTCGATGGCCACTTAATCGGCGAGCAGAATCAGATCGAGGGACGATACGCCCGGTACAAGCTCGACTCTTGTTGCGTAGACTTCACGCTGGCTGTCAACAAAATCGTTGTTCAGATCCAAGTCTTTCTTGATCTCTGCCCAGGACGAAATGACGTCGGTCGCCATGGCACCAACGACTCCGTTGGAACGCAGTGAGTCTTCCAGCAGAATGCGACCACCGTCGTCTACGACCAAGACTTGCTGCGAAATTCGGTTGCGTTGGTTTGCGTGTAGCGTAAGCAGGCGGTCGAAATCACTTTCGATCGTCACCAACCCGAACGGTTCCTCGTCATTGTCAAAGACCGGTACTCCCGCTTCGACCCGAAGCCCAGCGGCGCGTTTGTTTTCAGATTCACGCAACGAAACGTGGACTTCGTCCGGCTTCTGTTCGATGACTTTCTTCCCGAAGCAGCATAGATCGCTAACACTCAAGCGACTCTTCGGGATGACTCTGGCTTCCGAATCGGGCGACGGTTTTTCGACACGCACAAGCTCGTGGATTTTGTTGTCGAGCACTCGCGAGTAACTGACCGAAGTAAAATCGGAGTTCGACTTTAGTAGTCCGCGGAAAATCGTCGACAGCCGTTTTCGCCAGACGGTTTCACCTTCTCCGTCAACGCTTGCCGCCGCGTCGATCAATCCTTGGATGGGCGGCAGCGTCGACATGAACCGAACGTTGGTGCCTAAATCACGAATGCAGGAAGACAGCATGCCACGTAGGTCGACGCCTTCCAGTCGAAGTGCTTCGTAACGTTGTTGTTTTTCCTGCTGCCCAGCCATCCATTGTTCAACGTCGTACGCTAATTCTGATGCGGTCGTGTGGCGAGCGAGTCGCTGCGGGCTGAGTGCTCGAATACAGATTGCCTCCAGATCGCGCGGGACGCACGAATTCAACTCGCGAGGTGCCGGCGGCGTACCGTTCTGAATCGCCTCCAACAGCTCGCGAATGCTCGAGTCCATGTTCTCGGCGCCGGTTCGTTCGTGCGGGGCAATCCCTGTCAGAATCGAGAACAGTACAGCACCAAGACCATAAACGTCTGTGCGTTCATCGACACTATCCAAGTCGCCCGCCGCTTGTTCGGGCGCCATGTACAACGGCGTCCCTACAACTTCGCCCGCCATGGTCTTCGTCAAGACACTGTCGTCTGACGTGTACTGTGACAACGAGCACTGAATGGCAAGTTCCCCGTCGCTGAGGACTTTGGCAATTCCCCAATCGAGCACGACGACTTGGCCAAAGTTGTCGAGAGCCACGTTTTCGGGTTTCAAATCACGGTGGACGACACCTCGCGAGTGTGCATAGGCGATCGCTTGGCAGACATCCAAGAATACGGTCAGCAAACGGTGCAGGTCGATCGACTTTGCTTGGCCAGCCAGGCGTCGAGCATGGTACGTTTCGATTGCGTCGGCCAACGTTTGCTTGCCAAGGAAACGCATCGCGTAGAACGGTTTGCCTGTCTCGGAATTGACGCCGTACATGTACAGCGGCACGACATTGGGGTGTTCTAGGAACCCAGTGATCGTTGCCTCACGCTTGAACCGCTGCAGATGTTTGGGCGAATCGGCCTTCGATGGATGCATCTCCTTCACAGCCACGGTACGACGAAGGTCTTCGTCCCGCGCGAGCCAAACGGTGCCCAGTCCACCTTTGCCGATCTGACGCAGCAGTGTGAACTTGGTTTTCGAAAACCGCACGTCGCCAGGCTGGGCTTCAGTCGAAGTGATTGCGCTTTCGTTGGAACTCAGATCTGATTCTAAAGTTCCTAGCTGAGATTCTCGTTGGACGCGACGGACGGAGTCCTTTAGGCGTTGCTTTGCCGAAACAGACAGCCCCATTTCGACCGTTGGATCACCACGTTCGGTTGCGCTAGCGGCATCGGCCACGGAATCCTGAATCAGACGAGACAGTGCCGCGAACTTTGCCGTCTCTTCGCTTTCCACGATGTTGGTATCCAGTTCAAGTTGTTCGTCGTCGTCGAGCTTTTGAAAGAACGA
>CAYQMZ010000144.1:9481-12493 GCA_964418725.1 uncultured Pirellulaceae bacterium | reverse complement strand
CCAAAATCAAGCTGATCAAAAATCATTCGCAGAACATCGATCTGAAATACGGAAAGCTGATCTTCCAAACCTATCGGGTTGAGGCTTCCGGCCAAAAACCAGTAGAAGCCACTCTCGTGATCGCACGAACGTACAAGGAAGAGTTAAAACGTGCGTCCTGGATCATCGCGGATATCAAACATCCGAACGAGATTTAGTAGGCGTAGAAGCTCGAATTGTCGCCAGTCGGTTTGTTCGAGCGCAATTCCACCAAGATCGCGATCTTCCAAGACGAATTGCTCTAGTCGACTCAGGTGACGATTGTCGTTCGCCACGAGTCGTCTTCAACGCGAATTCCGCGTACCGTCGCCAACCAACGAAAGATCGCAAATGAATCGAAAGAAGAAAACGAAAGAGCAGAAAACTGCCATCGGAATCGGAGTTGGTACCGCCATCGGCGCGGCACTGGGTACTGCGATGGGAAACTTGGCTATCGGCATAGCTCTTGGCGTCGCGATCGGTGCAGCCATAGGCAACACCACGTCGCTGACGTTAGACAAAGATTCCTAGTGCTGCGTCAGGAGTAGGAATTTGGGTTGCCATTAGTGGAACTCGCCAGAATTCCTCGGCATCCGGTACTTCTGGCGAAGCCCACTACCCTAATTCTTAAGCCTGACAAAGCACTAGTCCCGTTTCGCCGACTGGTAACTCTGACATCATCTGGCGAACTTCGTTACAGCTTCCAGAGCAGCGTGATGAAGTAGTCCAAATCGTTTTCTTGCAAGCCGACGCCCGGCGTACTGTCGTATCGATCCAACAGACCAATCTTCAGACTCAAGTTCGAAGCCTCATCCAACAACATCTCCCACGACGCTTGGGTGACCAAACGATAGTCAGCAAAGTCTTCCCAAGCTGGATAGTAATCCGTGGTAATCGCCAACCGCTGTTTGTCCGAGATTTTGTGCAGGTAATCCGCACCAAAGACAGCTTCTGGAACCCACTCTTCGTTTCCGCCGCCAAACTCTCGAGAGGCACCGGCACCAAAGCGTCCCGTCAGCTTTCGACGGTCGTTGCGAATGAAGTCGTAACCAAGACCACCGTTGATCGCTAGTCGCAAATCAAAGGCCTTGAATTCGTCATATTCCAGACGCGTAATGTTCCACAAACTCCAACGGCTTTCGCCAAGTTTGTAGTCGAATCGCGAATTTAGAAACGCATAGTGCTGCGTTAGCACGTCATTCGCTTCCGTCTTTGCATAGACGACGTCGATGCCCCAAATGCTGCGATCGGTTTCGCGACGAAGTCGACCGGCACTCAGCATACTGAAGGCTTGTGCGTTTCCTTCCGAGCCATTGATCCCTAGCTCGATTCCCTTTTCCCACTGCGGTCCCACGAACCAACTCGTTGGGTTGTACCAAGTCGTCGTCACGAAATCGTCACCAACGATCGCTTCTCCAGATGGCGTTGGGGAAGCCGCTGGTCCGGGCGCAAAACCTCCGAACGCATCCCCTGGCCCCACAATTGGATCGCCAATCGTCGCAGTTGGACTAGGTAGATCGGAGTGCGCTGGCAGCGTTCCCAGCATCACAAACACGGCAGCAAGTTGCGCACAAAAGCGAAGTGGCCGCGAATCGAATATCAGATGAATCATCATAGCCGCAAGAAAATTGAAGAGAAAAAAGCCCCAACTCGATCGCTTTTAGCAGAGCACTATTGCCGCAGCAACCCAGTTTTCCTTCCCGCTGCGATGCGCCACATCAACAACTAGTGCTACGACAGCAACGCATTACCGACGTGCTGTTTACGCAGCGGCATACTTCGCACTAAGTTCCCCTCATGATCGAGCTGCCTAAAGAACCACGCTTCCTCATTACACGACTGAGTGCCATCGGTGATTGCGTTCACACGATGCCATTGGTCTCCGCGATTCGATCTCACTTTCCTGACGCCTATATTGCATGGGCAACCCAAGGCGGTGGTGCTCAGGTGATCGACGGCATGGCTGGGCTAGATGAAGTCATCCGAGTCGATCGCAATTGGCTCAAGCGACCTTCATCCGTTTTGTCGATGCGGCAACGTTTGCGCAGCGGAGATTTCGACGTATCAATTGACCCACAGTCTTTGACGAAAAGCAGCCTATTGGGATGGCTATCTGGAGCTCGCCACCGCATCGGCTTTGCCAAAGGTCAGGGGCGCGAGTTGAGTCCGCTGTTAAGTAGCGTTCGAATTAGCCCGTTATCCGATCACGTCGTCGACCGATACGTGGAACTATTGAAGCCGCTGGGAATCGTCGATCCACCGGTAGGTTTTGCGTTACCACATCGTCAGTCTATTCAAGATCGTATGCTGGCTTGGTTGGCCGATCATGGTTTGTCTGCTGCCGACGAGAATGGGAAGCCTGGAGACGGCTTTGTTCTGTTGAATCCCGGCGCTGGCTGGAACAGCAAGCTCTGGCCGCATGAACGCTATGCAAAAGTGGCCGCCAAGATATACCGCCGGCACAAAACAAAGTCTGTCGTGCTCTGGGCTGGCGACCAAGAAAAGCAGTGGGCTCGCGAAATCGTAGCCGCTGCTCCGCACGCCAGCGTCCTGGCTCCCGATACAACGTTGCAAGAACTCACTGAGCTGTGTCGACTCGCAATCCAGTTCGTTGGTTCCGACACTGGACCAATGCACCTAGCCGCCGCTGCGGGAACTCCGTGCGTTGCAATGTACGGTCCCACCGAAATTCGAGTCTGTGGGCCCTACCAAAATGAAAACGGTCCTCGCCACCATCCGTTGCAAACTCGATTCCAGAACGGGACAAGTGCACAGCGACGCGGCAACGACAACAGCGCTATGCGTGAAATCACGGTCTCGGACGTCGTTACTGCATGTGACCAAATCTTATTGCAAACGCCTGAGCTAAAGGCTGCCTCATAGCTCCCAGTACTGAGCGGACCCTGTCGAAGAAAGGCTCGCAGGCGAAGTCGACTCGTGGATAGACGCGTACTTCGGAGTCCTCCCTCAGAGGTCGCCCGCGCGTTGAGTACG
>CAYQMZ010000144.1:4646-9471 GCA_964418725.1 uncultured Pirellulaceae bacterium | reverse complement strand
GGCCCTGTCGAAGAAAGGCTCGCAGGCGACTCGTCTATCCGCGAGTCGACTTCTCTTGCTCGCGTGCTTCGGAGTCCTCTGATGCAGCAATTCTCTCAGAGGTCGCCCGCGCGTTGAGCACGCGGGCAATCGATGCTAGGATCCGACGTCACACGCACGATTGGATTTCGCGGGAGAGTACTACTTTGTTGCCACCACTTATCTTCCGTCGAATCCTGGCCGTGGGCCTGTTGCTGACATACTTCAGCGGCGTCTCGCATTCCCAATCCACTCAGCCCCGGCCACTGCGAGCAGGCATCATCGGGTTGGATACATCTCACGTCATCGCATTCACCGACATCATCAATCATCCCGATGCAAAAGGAAGTCTGGCCAAGCTTCAGGTCGTTGCCGGCTATCCTGGTGGCACCGATTTGCCAGACAGTAAAAATCGCGTTCAGAAATTCACTAGCGATCTTCGCAACAAGGGCATCGAAATCGTAGCGACTATTCCCGACCTCCTTCGCCAGGTGGACGTCGTATTGCTTGAGAGCGTCGATGGTCGCATTCACCTGCAGGAAGCCGCGCAGGTCATTCAAGCTGGCAAACCAATGTTCATCGACAAGCCGATCGCGGGCTCGCTGGTCGATGCCATTGCGATCTTCCAACTTGCTAAGAAACATGAAGTTCCCGTTTGGTCAGCGTCCTCAATTCGCTTCGCTGACAGTTTCCAAAGTCTGCGGAATAACGACCAGGTTGGCAACGTCATCGGCTGCACCACATGGGGCCCATGCAAGTATCAACCCGGCACACCTGACATGTTCTTCTATGGTGTGCACGGTATCGAAGGACTGTTTACCGTAATGGGGACTGGCTGCGAATCCATCACACGCACTACCACCGACGGCGCCGATCTGTTGGTCGGGAAATGGCGAGATGGACGCATCGGCTCCTTTCGCGGAATTCGAGACGGCAAATCGGGTTTCGGTGCAATTGCATTCGGTTCTCGCGGTATCGTCTCGATTGATCAAGCGTCTGGCTATCCGCAGCTCTGCCAACAGATAGCCGACTTCTTTCAAACGAAACAGGCTCCTGTGTCGGCCGAAGAAACGATCGAAATCTTTGCCTTCATGGAAGCCGCCGATGAAAGTAAGCGGCAGGACGGATCGTCGGTTGCACTAAAACCGCTGATCGAAAAAGCAACCGAACTGGCCTCCGAAAAAGTGGCTAAGCTACGTCGCAACGCACAATGAAACTAGCGTGATGACCGCAGCGCAAGTCCCGCCCGGGAAACTTCAGCTCGCGAGCCACATCGCCAAACCGTTCGAAGAAAGAAGAACGATGCGGACTCTCATGCGTTTGGTCGTCACGGTGCTGATCCTGATGGCGGCACCCTCAATGCTGCTCTCCGCGACGCGTCCCAACATTCTGTGGATCTATGTCGACGACATGAGCGACTGGCTGGGCTGTTACGGCGACGCGCTGGCTCAGACGCCGAACATTGATGCTTTGGCCGAACACGGTGTCACCTTCAAACGGGCTTACATGCCGGCCCCAGTGTGCTCGACAACCCGTTCGGCCCTGATCACCGGCACGATGCCAACAACACATGGTTTGCACCAGCACCGCACCATGATCAAGCGGCCACTGCCAGACAGCATGCGGACCGTCCCGGAGCTCTTTCGTGCTGCCGGCTACCTTACGTTTAATGAAGCCAAGGACGACTACAACTTCAAGCGAGATCGTGACTTGATGTATTCGCCTGAGTTTCAACGGCCTAATGCCAAACAAGTACGTAGCCATCTGGTTGGCCACGACTTAAGCTGGCTCGAGCAACTCGGCGACCGTCCATTCTTTGGGCAAATCCAATTGAAAGGAGGCAAAATCGGCGGTGAAACCGGCTCCAAGTTTCCCGCGAAGAGTCGAATTCAAGATGATCAGGTTAGCATACCGCCGCAGTATCCTTCGCATCCTGTATTCCGGAACGCTATCGCAAGACACTACGAGCAAATCGCCATTACAGATGCACAAGTTGGCGCAATCATCGCTGCTTTGGAACGTTACAAGCTGCTGCAAAACACGGCCGTGTTCTTCTTCACGGACCACGGAAGCCCGTTGCCACGGGCGAAACAATTCCTCTACGAAGACGGCACTAAGGTTCCACTGATCGTGCATTGGCCGGCCGGCAACCAAAGTAAAGTCGCTCAGCTAGGTCACAACAGACACGACCTTGTAAGTGGAATCGACATTCCCGTCACCTCACTTCGACTCGCAGGAATCGAAGTCCCCAAATACATGGAGGGCCTTGACCTGTTCGGCGACACGTATCAACCACGCGAGTATCTGATCTCAGTCCGTGATCGGATGGGAAACGCCATCGATCGCATTCGGTCGGTCACGTCAAAACGCTACCGCTACATTCGCAACTTCCAAACCGACCGAGCGCTGTATCAACCTCAGTATCGAGACACTTACGCGACCTTCACGACGCTTCGCGAACTGCTTTCGTCAGAAGAACTGACCGACTTGCAGGCGTCCTATTTTGATTTCAACGCACGACCTGCCGAAGAACTCTATGACTTGCAATCAGACCCGCACCAGACATCAAACCTTGCAACCATTCCGAATTACAAATCGGTGTTGCAGAAGCACCAAGCATTTTTAGACCGCTGGATTCGAACGACTGACGACAAGGGTCAGTACCCAGAGAGTAAGGAAGCGTTGGAACTGGTTTTCAAGTCATCCGTCGGCAAGTGCGTTAATCCCGAGTACGACTTTCTGAAGTCTCCCGCAGCTGCGGCAGAGTGAGTGCAGCACGAATTAAAAAACCCAAGACCGATTTGGTCTTGGGTAATGACCTAGCTTTTAGGCTTTGCTGGGCGACGCCTAAGGAAGCGGCAACCAGTTAGCTGTTTTCTTGCGTGGCATCACGGACAGTTCCTTGTTGAAGAACTCCATGACCTCTTCGGCCACGATTTGCTTGAATCGTTCTTTGTCCCGCGGCACACCCTGCGATTTCGATACCACCCAAGGGATGTCGAACTCGCTGTCTTCCATACACCAATTTAGATAGGTCGACTTACCGAGCCAGACAACGTGTGCGTCTGACCATAGAGCTCTAGCGTCGGATGCTCGATGCGTGAATCGAAACAGCGTACGAACTGCGATCCGAATTGCCTCGTAAAGGTCTTCTTCCTGAAGTTGCTCGCGAAGCGTTTTTTGGCGTCGAGTTCTTCTTTGAGCCAGTTGGAAAGTAGCCATTCAATTTGCCCGTCGGGCACTCCAAGGTGTTGATCAACCGCACCAACGATTCAGTGATGAACCAAGCCGTTGTCAGGACGCGAATTACGAACCGTGGTCGGTTACATAGCCGTCCCATAGTTTACCGATCTTAAAATGCCGAGACTAGCCCGCGAAACATTCGTATACGTGATAGAGCGGCGGTGCTTGACAACGATCATGGACGTTTCGCGCGGGAAACTCTTCATAAAGCCACTATTTCCGCGCGCCGATGCATCAATCGCTAACACGCCAGAAGCTTCCACCTGCCGCCCGATAGCGTAGGACACATGCGCATCACTTGCTCTTATCACCGACATCGGACGACCGATTACATAAGCGAGGAAGACCTTGCGGGCAGCATGTCGAGCGACATTGGTTGCGGTGATCCAACCCCTGTCGAAAAGCGTAAAAAGCGTTAACTTAGAAACAGTGGTCAGCGGAAGCTTGCGTAGTTCGTCAGCAGATAAGAGAAAGCTATGAGCCGTCAATTATTCACATTCAAAAACACAGTTTTGATTGCCATCGCTGTGCTGGGCTTTGCAACATCGGCATTGGGGCAATTCACTGCCGAATCGTTGCTTAAGAATTCGATCGAACAGATCGGTCCGCAACATCGAGAAGTTGACAACGCCATCGAGCAGTTCAAGAAGGGTGACTTTCTCGAATGCCGAAAGCTGCTGGACGCGGCTCGCCAGAAGGACGCAAAACTTCCTCCAGCGGGAGTGCTGATGGCACAACTGCTGTACAGTGCGAAGCAACCCGGCTTAGGCCGATCGTACCTAGAGAGAACGGTTAAGGAACAGCCAACCGATCCGGAACCATACCTGCTATTCGGCGAAATCGCATTCCAAGAGCGACGCTTTGCTGACGCCGAGTTGGCATTCAAACGTGGCTTTGAGCTGACCAAGGGCTACTCGACGAACCCATATCGTAAGCAGCGCATGCTGAAGCGAGCTTTGTCAGGAATCGCCGGTGTCTATGAAACGCGTGAGGACTGGGCCAACGCCGCGAAGTATCTGCAACCAATTCTGAAGGCTAACCCGAAGGACGGCGGCAACACCACACGCATGGCGCGTGCTCTGTTCGAGCAGGACGAGAATATTGGCGACGGCAAAGGACGTGAGACGGACGCGTACAACATGCTGATTGCTCTTTGGAAGGCGGACCCCAAGACAGTTCGCCGCCCTGAAATCACCATGGGCTCGATGTACCAAGCCAAAGGCAACAAGGACATCACTGCGAAACTGATGAAGAAGGCCAGCGAACAGGACAAAACCGGCATCGCGACGCAACTTACCGTTGCCCGTTGGGCACTTGGCAATGGCGACACAGGCTTGGCTCAGACCTGTAGTGATCGTGCAACGCAAATTGCACCTGACTCCATTGAAGCTCGACTGGTTGCTGGCCTCACCGCTCGATACAAGAAAGACTACGCACGAGCACGCAAGGTACTTGAGGCAGCTCACCTGCAGTCACCTTCAAACTTGGCGGCCATCCTGCAATTGGCCGTGGTTCTGGTCGAAGGCGGAGACCGTGACAAGGCTGCCGCGTTAGAGTACTCATC
>CAYQMZ010000144.1:0-4636 GCA_964418725.1 uncultured Pirellulaceae bacterium | reverse complement strand
CAAGCCGGATTTACCCAGATGTCGGACGTCCAACTGGCCGAGAAGCTGCTGTAACGTCTGCTTGGATCCTCTATCGCCAAGGTCGACAACAGGAAGCTCAAGCCGTACTGCAGAAAGCTCTGGCCGGCGGCAACGTTAGTGCCGAGAGCTCCTACTACGCCGCCCGCATTATCCAGCAGTCGAATCCCGATATTGCAAAGCGTCTGCTGGGTACCGCGTTGAAAGGCGACGGAGTTTTTCCAGCTCGCGATGACGCTCAGAAACTGATGACCGCGTTGGGTGGCTAGATCGGCTGCTTGAGTTCTAATGACCACGACTGCCGGCGTACACTTTCTCGTTCCCAGGCCCTGCCTGGGAACGTCTGGTCGGCAACGTTGGTGACTAACCGGACGTTCCAAAGAACGCTGATAGCAGCAGCATATCCTCGAAGGTAATGGCTCCGTCGCCATTGAAGTCACCGTCGAACCAAGTTTGACCGGTCTTTCCAAAGTTGGCGGAGAACGCGAGGAAGTCCACGAAGTCCACGTCGCCATCAAAGTCGACGTCTCCTTGCGTGATGCCGATCACATCTACGATTAGAGTCTGAGCGTCCAGACTGTCCGTTTGGCCATCGTCATTCAGATCAAGCTCCGGCGTGTTTTCGTTCGCATCAATCGCGTTATACAGCAAATCGACGTCAGCACGATTCGCACGCAAGTCCCCGTTCAGGTCACCAAAGACCTGCTCCACCCCAAACACTCCGGGTGTTCCGCCATCCGTTGCGCTGGCAGCCCAAAGCTGTTCGCTGCTTAGCTGATCCGAACGCTGTTCATTGACGTCTGTGATTTCTAGAGACCGGCCGTTTCCATCAGTGGCCTCATACCAATCGTCGTAAGTCAGTTGTCGAATGACTTGGTCCGAGGCGTCCAACAAGGTGACCGTCTCGCCGCCGTTCGACAGTTTCCCACCGTATTGGCCCTGGGTGTCCAACGGCATGTCCTGCCCCGCAGCAATTCTGACGTCATCGCCGTAACGGGCAACAAAGGCATCCACGTTTTCGACAACCACGATCGACTCGTTCGGTGCGAGAGTCTGTTGCGAGAAATCAAATCGAATACCGTCTGTGTCGCCATCAACGTCGGTCTCGACGAACCGTACCCCCGTCAGGTCCACGACCGAGGAGCCGATGTTTGTCACTTCGATGAATTCGAACTCATCATTGTCTTCATCCGGCTCGCCCGGTTGGGCGGCCTGCGGATTGAAGTGAATTTCCGTGATCGCCAAATTATTGGCAGACGCTGGTACGGACTCCGCAATAAACTGAGCTTCATTGATTGCCGACCATTCGCCATTTTGCAAAGCTCGCACGCGAATCTGCGTGTCGCCAGTGATCGAAATCGAATTCCGATAGCGAACAGCAGTGGGCGAAAGATCTCCACCAACTAAGCGTGGATCCGAGCCATCAGTTGTGTAATAGATCTGCCCTTCGTCGCTGGAAAGTGTCACAGTTCCCGCCGGGCCGCCTTGTTGGCTGAATTCGGGTGTGCTGACATCGGACATTAGGCCTGCGCGATCAAACTGCCGCAGCACGACAGCACTTCGCCGCGGGAAGTAGCTGTCCAGCATGAATTCCACTTGCGGCTCCCAACTTTCGTCGACCGTCTGTGGCCTTCCATGTTGATCGCCCCATCGAGCTGATTCAGCCACTAGCGGACTACGCATGATGTCGGTGATTTCTACGAATCGAGCAGCTGGTACATTCCTTTCGGGATGTTCTGGATCCCAAGCTGTGTTGACGGGATCCACATATAAAGCTCCACCCGGTGAGAAGTGTTTTTGGACTCGGTCCGCGAAGCGCAATTGGAATTCCGGAACGCGACGTAGTTCCGCATAGGGAGCAGCAATTCCATCCGCAATGTTCGTCCGGTTCGTATTTACGTCGCTTCGCAGGTTCAACGACCACTCGGCATCCCACATAAAGAACTTATAGCCGGTGCTATCCGGACCGCGTTGCCGTCCCGCATAGTAGTTTTTGTGCGGCCAGTCGCTGTTGCCACCAAACATGTTGATGATCAGATAGTCGATGTAGTTATCCACATCCAACAGATCTTCAAAGCGAGGATCATCGGTTCCATCTGCACTCAGTCCTTGCATGCGCATCCAAGCGGCGACTTGCTGCCCGCTTCCATCCGGTGCGTCATCAACCTCTTGAGCTGTCCGGACCAGATCCTGCCAGGACTGCAAATCGCCGTTGATCGCCCGCCCCGAATTTTGCACGTCCCAATCTTCTTTGTCGCCACCGATGTAGTCACTAGCGAAAGCCTCATCGGGACGTTCAACGACGTTGTAGGTTCCCCAATAAACTCCGTTGATGTAGACGTGTCCAAACGTGCCGTGCGAGCCGGGCTGGCCCATTGCAATCTGCGTCCGGCGCCCCCACTCATCACGACCGTAGAGTCGATTCGTGTTGTCGCCATTGGACCACTGCCAACCATCGTTCGCTTCCATTCGCAACGTAATCGTGTCAAAGGAATCGACGGCGTTGTCGCCAAACAGCGGATACTCCAGCTTCGCCGGGCCATACTCGCTCTGGAATTTGAAGCGAAACGATTTCTTCTTCGTCAGTCCAAAACTACGAAACGCGCCGCCTTGAATCTTCAGTCCAGCATCAATTTGAAAGCCGTCGGATCCATCAGGGTGAATGAGCTCTAAGGATGCAGCCTTTTCAAGGTTGCTGTTCGTTGGATTGGAGTAGATACCGTTGGTCCCGAACATGTCATCGACATCGATCGCGATCGATAGCGTCGGTATTGCCTGCAAATCGTCTTGGATTGAGTCCGCATATTTACCACCAAAGTCGTCGTTGGGCCCAATGACGTCGGGATCCAGCCCATAATCAGACGACGTACCGCGCCAGCTACTGGGAAATCCTTCGTCCAGCGTTGAAGTGCGGCTTTGCTGAACCACGTCACTCACAAAGAAGTAACTGGCCGTTGCCACACTGGTCGGAACAAGATCGTCTTTGAATGCAGCTGCTCGGACGATCGTCGTCTGCTCGATCGAAACGGGTCCTGAATAAACCGTGCCCGTCCGCGACGTAGGTTCGGAACCATCCGTCGTATAACGAATGGTCGCATCCGCGTCTTCCGTCGACAGTGTCAGTTGTTGTGGACTATCGTAGAAGCCGTGCGGCAAGCTTATCGTGACTTCCGACGTAAAGCCGTCGATCGGCTGCCCATTGTTTCCGCCTGGTGTCGGTGCCGTGAAAAATCCAACTTCGGATGTGTCGCTCGCGCCGGCTCTCGCAAACCGAACCTCTGGCATCATCAACATGTCCGAGCTACCTGTGCTTCGGTTCAGCCCGTGAATCGCCAGCACATTACCGGTGGAATTGAGTAGATTCTTGGCCACACTAATGTCAAACGGTTCGAAGACAACCGCATCGCCGTCGCTGTTTTCACCTGTCGAAGTCGATCGAAAGGTTGGGCTGGCAGGACCGTTACCGTCGGCCACCCGCAGCCCATTCACATAAGCAATGAAGCCGTCGTCATATCTCATGTTCAACGTAAGTTGGCTGATCGCCGCCACATCAGATACGTCGAAAGGAATCCGAGCGTAGAATCCAACCGTCCCACTGGGGACCCTGGAGTTTAAGAAAGGCGCGTAGTTGGATCCGGATGTCTCGTATCCGATCCCCGTTTGCCCGGCAGTCCAACTGCTGTCATCGAAACCCGCTTCCGTCCAGCCCAACCCAATTTCACGTGTGGGCACAAGATACCTTGCGTCTGCATCACTTTGCAGCAAAGTCGATGTCCTGCCAACGGACATTTCGATTCCGTATGAGACATTCGGTGTTTGAAAGGGGTACGGATCGTACTGATGGATCGCCTGACCGTCAGCCGTCAGCAGCGCGAGCGTCTCACCTTCACGACTTAGCTGAAAATTCGTGTGCAACTCTCCCGTCGTCCGATCCTTCCCTGATGCAAAAATCACAAGGGTCTCAAACGGTGAAAGCACAACTTCGGGAATTCGCCATTGATCGCCACCGGCCTGAAGGACTAGCCCTTCAAGATCCGCAGGTTCTCCTCCTGTATTGTGCAACTCCAACCAGTCCGACCGATCGCCGTCCTCGTCTCGAATTGAGTTTTCGTTGACAGCTAGAAACTCGGAGATCACCACATCGCTGGCGTCCAAGAGGGCTCGCTGCTCGAGTGTTTCGACATGAAATCTTCGGTTGCGTTTACGCATGGTTGGCTTTCTCGTATTCCAGTGGTGTTATACGAGTTTAAGCGAAACGCTTCGTAACGTCGCCGATATTGCCGCGTGGCTACCTACTTTGGCTGTCAGTAGGCGGTTGCACGTCGGCCAGGGCTGTGCGTCCCCCTGAAACTTTGGCGACATGAAAAAGAAGTAAACACGCAGACTTGGCCGTCGAGACGTCAACAACATCCTCGAGCCATCAGAAAGCTGCCCAAAGTCGACGGTCCACCTGTGCGCACGTCCGCCTTTGCATTGCCTCTAGTGTGCTGAGTCGTTTGTTTAAAAGAGTAGGGCCCGGTTCCTACCGGCCTTTGTGTGATCCAACTCCTGTTTTGTCCGGTCGGAACCTTGTCTTTACCCACAAGTTTGAACTTGCATTCACCACTTCACCCTCCCG
>CAYQMZ010000143.1:0-12500 GCA_964418725.1 uncultured Pirellulaceae bacterium | reverse complement strand
GTTTGTGAATTCGCGGATGGACGTCACGACTTTGTCTGTGTCGCGTCCGCTGAGTTCAAGTCGCGTGCGATAGCGAACCGCGTTTTCCTTTGCGAAGAAGTGCTGCAGAACTTTTGCGATCGGTTTGCCTCGCATCTTGACTGGTTTCAGTGGAGTTCCACCCTTGGCAGTCAAGCGATAGATGCGGCCGTGAATGTCGTCTCGGTTTGGGTCACGCATATTGTGTTGCATGTGACCGATCAGTGTGTTGTGCCAGTCCGCGATATAGACTGCGCCGTCGCCCCCTACTTCGATATCACTCGGACGAAAGTTGGGGTCGGCGGAACGCGCGATGTCGTCGGTTCGTACGGCGGTGATGTCGGCTCCGTTGTAGGTGACTTCGTATTGCAGGACTCCTAGGAATCCGATGCAGTTGCAGATCATGAAGTTGTTCTGGAACTTGTCTGGGAAATGGCTACTAGAGAGAATGCCGGTTGCGGCCACGGGACGCCATTCCTTTTTGAACCATTGCTTGTTTCCCGGTCGTTCGCCTTTCCCGATGCCGACGTAACCGCCGGTTCCGCTAGTGCCATCGTTTGCGAATTGATAACCCCAGCGATCAAAAACGTCGCCGTGTGGGTTGGGACCGATCGGATATTGGAAGTCGACCTCGAACGTGCGTGGGTTGAAGCGGTGAACGCCACTGCGACCAGAACGGTAGGTTTGCGTCGGTGTCTCGAAGGCTGCCACGTTAAAGATGCCTCGCGACCAATTCATCCAGCCATCGGGGCCGATAACCACTGCGTTGGCCGAGTGATGAGTGTCGGCGCTCGAGACGCCTTGCAGCATTCGGATTTTGACGTCGGCTTTGTCGTCTCCGTCGGTATCTTTCAAGAACCAGATTTCTGGAGGTGCAGCAACGAGGACGCCACCTCCCCAGAACTCGAAGCCCGTCACGCTGTTCAAGCCGTCGGCGAAGACCTTTAGCTCGTCAGCTTTACCGTCGCCGTCTTCATCCGGAAGGATGACCAATGCGTCCTTGCGTTCTTTCGTCGGATTCCAGTGAGGATACGATGGCCAGACGGAACACCAGAGTCGACTGTCGGTATCGACGGCAATCTGTACGGGGTTGATTAGTCGCGGGAATTGCTCTTCGGAAGCGAATAGATTGATGTCCATTTCGGGATGAATCGTCATCTGCTCAATTGCTTCTTCTCCACCCAGGTAGGGCCAGCGGCCTTCTTCCAGTGGGCCGATTTTGTTTGGCTTGACCACTTCTTCGACGGGCAGATTGTCGTCCTTCACTTTATAGGAACGCCCTTTTGCGATGGCCCAAATAAGTTTGTCGCGGTTGGCCGTTTTGACGTCGAAAATCTCCATCTCACGCATCATGACATCCGCATTGGACTGCCCAAACCAATTCAGCTTCGAGCGACCACCGAAGACGTTGTACTCATCCACCACTCGGTAACGTGAAAACCAGTGGTAGTTCTTGTCGAGGACGGCCTCGCGGAGTTTTGAAATCTCAGAATCACTGGGAAGGTCTACCCCTCCGTCTGCAAACTGTTCGATGACAGCTCGGGCGACTGCACGGTTACCGTGATCAAGCAAGTGAATACCATTCATTGTGAGTGGCGTTTCGGACTGCTTATAGAGCTGTTGCGTTAGCGAAAACAGGTCCACGAACGTAACGTCCTTCAGCTCGCAGACCTTTTCCATTGCCGCGGTGTACATCGCCAGGTTGCGATTGTTGGCAGACCCGTCGGGCAGATGTGGGCTCTTCAAGTCCTCATGGGCGATTGGCGAGAAGACAATGATTCGAGGTGCCGAAGAGCCGTTGTACTTTTGCCCCTTCATATGGTCGATCATTTCGGCAAAGTCTTCGGCGAATTGCTGCAACCCAGCTTCGCCCTTCAACGATTCGTTGTAGCCGAAGAAGCATGCAATGACGTCCGCCTTACACTTCGTCAACCATTGGTCGGGGTCGCCGAAGTTGTCTGCTCGCTGTCGCAGTTTAACTTCATCACCAGAAAACCCCAGGTTGCGGAATGTTAAGTCGTATTCCGGCAGCAATGCGTGCACATAGGTTTCCAGCCAGCCGTGATGTTGCATTCGGTCTGCCAAAGTGTTGCCGATATAGACGACGTGGTCTCCTTCTTGGAAGGGAACATCTTGGGCAACAGAAGCCGAGCTAAATGGCAGAACCAAGAAGGCGAGTAGAAGGGCAAGCGAGATTCTGTTCATTGCTGATCTCAGGTGGGGAGCTTGGTGGAGTCTGAGCGAGCGACGGCTGCGTCGAAACCAGCATCATCACAATCGCAGACACGGCATAATGTGCCGTCCGGTTCGCAGGCTAGTATTCCGTCAACGTAGATCGAACCGACTGAACGTATTGTAGTACGGAACGAATCTCGTTGGCATCGGCGGAACGGCAATCGTTACGTTTTTGATGCGTCCAGTGCAGCCCGTTGTAACTACTTCAGAAGCTAGTTCGTAACCGTGACGGGGATGCTAAGCGACGTCGAGGTAGGAGGCAGGCAGCTGACGTCCGTGCAGGATTGGAAGCTTATTTCACAGCCAATATCAGCGGCGCCGGATGCCTCGGAACCGACTTGGATCGGAACTGCAAAGGTGGCTGTATGCTTGTAATGGGATACGTCACCAAGCTGCGTTGACTTGACCTCGGCATGCGGCAGTTCCCATGTTTCCGCCGTGTAGCCTGCCGGCAAAGTCAGTTGGAGTTTCGTGGGCCGTCCCACGCCCGTGCTTCCTTCGGCTGCGTAAATGTGCCAGCCCTCTGCAATTTTGGCGCGTACGACCAATAGGGCTTTGCCACCTGCCGACACATCAGTCGGTACCACCGTGGCCCCCCAAGCAACAGGTTCTGACGCGGTCGGTTCAGGGATGTCGATCGAAACGCTGTCGGCCGAGGGAAGAGAATCCGTCGAGCTCGTCGCGGCCGGAGTAGCCGGCGCCGCGGGAGGCGGAGCCTGCGTGCAACCAGCAAGGGTAACGGCGAGGATGCAAACCGAGGTGACGATGCCAATCAGGCAGTGTTGTGCGGACACGTTGTTCTCCAGGAGGGAACGCCACAAAGGCGCAAAATCGAGACAAGGAACGTGGAGTGATCTCCGCAATAATCTACCGGTTTGGGCGTAGATGGGCGAGACTACTCTCCCAATCTACTCTGATCGCACTCGGGTACTCGCTTTGTTGCGACTACTCGGATGTCGCTTCGGCCGGACTCAGGAATCCGTCCTGGTCTACGTCCAATTCGTTGAATTGCACGCGCGTCCCAAGGAACTCACGCCAACTAATGCCTTGGTCTCGATTGCGATCCATTGCAACGAACCATTTGGGCGTAGACTCGCTGGGTTTGCTCACCGCTTGTGGCACTTGAAAGGTTGTGTCTCCTTGCATGATGGTCCCTCGATTGCCGCCACGTACGACACCAATCAGCATTGATCCGCGCAGTTCGTGCAGTGCCACGTCGCCGTCGCCGTTTCGATCCAAGGTCAATAGCGTCTGGCTTGCTTCGGCCATCTCGCGGCTGTCGATGCGTCCATCTGAATTCAAGTCGATGGTCGGAAACAACGCGTCGTCCTGGTCGTCGGCGCGGACGCTAACTTGGTTGCGTGACATGATGTTCCGCTGCTCAAGCAAGGTAACCAGTTCGTCTTGAGTCACTTGGTTGTCATCATTCAGGTCGGCCGCGTCGATTTCGATGCCATTGAAGAACTGGGCGACGCGTCCAAACTCTTCTTCGTCCAAGTATCCATTTTCGTCGGCGTCACCTTGGCGAATGAAACCCATCGCTTGTTGATCGTAAGCTGCGTAGCCGATGAGGTCTTTGGCGAACAAGTCGATCGTAGCTTTCTCAAGCCGCAGTGTGATGCGGTTGGGCTGTTGAATGATCGATTCGATGTGGTCCGATGGAAGGCGAAGTGCCCCGAATTCAATAGTGGCTGAGTCCTGACCCTCACCGCGGGACAGTTCCACATTGACGGCAAAATCCGGTTCGATTTCCGCCAGCATCTCCATTTCGATGTTGTCGAGGTCCCCGTCTCCGTCCAGATCCAGCTTCTCAAAGACAGAGGAGGTGATCCCGAGATCTCCCGCTTGAACGACCTGCCCCAACGCGAAGAAGTCATTCCAAGCAACACGGATGTCGCTCCACTGCTGATTGCTTTCCAGATGCCAGCCAACCTTGGGCAGGTACTGAGTGTCCGAAGGCCGTCGTCGCATCATCATGGTGTCTTGGCCCGAATTCGATTCGGCAAAGTCCGAAGCAAGCAACACTTCGTCGTCATTTCCGTCTCGCAGTCGCAGTCGTTGCGTTGCAGATTCGATTTCGAATTTGTCTAGCGTGAGGTCGTCGTTTTGATCCAGCCATCGACGAATAGGAGAAGCATCGCGGTTCAATGTGCGTCGATAGTTTGACGTGTACAGCGTCAAGGGCTGCGACGTAACTTGGCCTCCGCCTAGGTAGCGGACCAGCTCGTCCGGGTCGACGCGTCCATTTTTGGTGGTGTCATATTGGCGAATCATGTCCTGTGAGGCTTGGTATGTCGTGGATGCGGGATTGCCAAATTGCCCTTGGCGAAACCTTGGGTGTGCCATGATCTGGTCCCAGTCAACGATCCCGTCACCGTCATCGTCCGCAATTTTCATGACGTCCGCAACGACGCTTTGGAAACTCTCGGCGTACGGAGTGCCATCGATAGTGATGTGCAAGTCGGCGATCAGTGGGCCGGCATCCGTTAGTAGCATGATACGCTCCGCCGGAACAGGTTTCAGTTGGTCGTCTTCCGTTGCGGTTTGCTCACCCGAAGCTTTGGCAAGCATGTCGGCTTGGCTGGCACTTGCCGGATCGCTGCTGTGCTGCCCGGAGCCTGCGGTTGCGAGTTGCTCTTCGGCCGATTCATGTGGCTCATTGTCCGAAGTCGCTTGCTGTTTGACTGTCGTTGAGACTTCTGCGTCTGCCGTGTCGGGATTTGCTGAATTGCCGCTTACTGAGTCGTTTGGCTTCGCTTCTTGAGGTCCGCCAGCGGATGCGGTGGTGCTAGATTCTTCGACCTTTCCTGCGGGTTCTGTATCGACCTGCGTCTCGCTGCTTTTGCGATTGGCCGGAGGTATTCGCGTGGATTGCTTGTCTGGGCCGCAACCGCAGAGGAGCACGCACAAAGCGATCGCTCCAACGAAGGAAGAGCCAAACCGACAGGCAGCCACGTGAGGAGCCTTGCGTTTGTTGGTGTGAGAATGCGGCTGACAATCGTGCACGATCGACTCCTAAGCCAGAATGTCAGTGATGGCCGATCCTTCGGCGATTTTGTGCGGGCGGCCGAGTGGCGAAACGTTTTCTGTATCCGGATCGATACCGACTGCCTCGCACAGTGTGGCCAGCACATCGCCAACTTCTACTTTGTTTTCCTCGACCTCCATTCCACTTTCGGAAGTCTTTCCGTAGGCCTGGCCGCCCGCGATTCCTCCGCCGGCAAATACGCAAGACCATGCATTGGGGAAGTGATCGCGTCCGGCCTGTGGGTTGATGTTGGGGGTCCGACCGAATTCGCCCATCCAGAGAATTGTTGTATCCGCGAGTAGGCCGCGATCTTCCAACTCAGTCATCAGCGTGCTCCAACCCGCGTCGAGTTGTTCTGAGAGCGTCTTCACCGATTGGAAGTTGTTGATGTGCGTGTCCCAACCGAGACCGCCTGCTCCAAGCGACACTTCTACAAAAGGAACTCCGCGTTCGATTAGCCGACGCGCGACGAGACAGCCTTGCCCAAAGTTGCCGCGGCCGTAGGCTTCTCGAACCTCTGTTGATTCATCAGAAAGGTCGAATGCTTCCGACTCCTTACTATTCATGGTGCGAATAGCACGTCGATAAATAGTGTCGTGGGCGATCACAGGAGCGACCGGACGCGTTGCCAAGAAGTCTTGCTGCATCTGTTCCCAGAGCTCTCGCCGTAAACCGGCTCGCTTTTCATCGACACCCGAGGCGAGTCGCAAATTGTCCACGCGTAGCTCCGCGAAACCGGCCGCCGCATTAGCGCCGGCATTGCCCGGTTGCGGCGCTGGTTGAGAGCCGTTCACGGTTGCCGCCGAATACTTTGGCCCCAAGAATCCGGGACCGTATGCATCTGCGGCGAATGGAATGTTCTGGTTGAGGGCCACGTAGTTTGGGAGGGGAGCCAAATCGTCGCCCAGCTGTTTGGAGATCGACGAACCAATCGAAGGGTACTTCACTGGGGTCCCAGGCGCGTGCCCGGTTCGCATCAGATAGGTGCCACGACCATGATCGCCTTCTTTGGTGCTCAAGCTGCGTACGATTGCCAGTTGATCCGCATGCTTCGCAAGACCAGGCAAATGTTCGCTGATTTTCAGTCCGGGAACTGATGTCGAAATCTCGCTGAATTCCCCACCGTTGGCATGATTCGGCTTCATGTCGAACGTATCTGTCTGGCTTGGGCCGCCGGCCATCCAGAGCAAGACGCAATGCCGTTTGCGTCCGGTGAGCTTTTCATCGGCTGCCATGGCGTTGGCGATTGGCGCCAGCCAGTTGCAGGTCGAAACACCCAGTGCGGCTGCAGAGTATCGAAGCCAATCTCTACGGTGGAGTCGTGATCTTCGCATGTTCTTACCAGTCTGGTTTACGTTTGTTGGGCTTGATCCGTGTCGAGCGAGCTAACTAACGGTCGCTGTCACTTGTTCATCGTAAATTCAGCCGAATTGAGGAGTGCCCAAAGCACATCGGCGCGGGCGGCTTTTCTGCCCTCGTCTGTCAGGGTAGCGGTTTCTGAAGTCGACTGCATGAAGCTCGCAATCCGCTGCTTTTCCTTTTCGGACGGAAAACGCGTGAGGGTTGCCAAGTAGAGTGTATCGATTCGCTGTTCATCGGTCAGAAACGGAGCTTCCAGCGACAATAGCAAGGCACTCGAATTCAGATTGGTAGCCTCAGCGGTATCGTTTCCATTCATCAGCAGCAACGCCTGCTGCAGGCCCCGGTCGTATTCTGTGCTTTCGACGGATCGGCTGGCCATACGCGACAGGAATTGTTGTCGACGGCCGTTCATAAAGACGCCGGGGCGAAACTCTTGTTGCTCGGATTGTGTCAGGCAGCGACTTAGTGAATCGTACAACTGTTCCGCTGTTTGGACTTTGACGGCCATGGCGGCGAAGCTCTCTGCAGGCGGCCGGTTGGCGGCGTCGATTTGACTAGTCCGAGAGTAAGCATCGGTGCTGCAAAGTACTCGAAGAAGATTCTTAATGTCATAACCCGACTCGACGAAGTACTGCGTCAGTTCGTCCAATAGAGCCGGATGACTTGCTGGATTGTGAGGTCCTAAGTCGTCGACTGGATTTACAAGCCCACGTCCAAACAACATCGCCCAAACTCGATTCACGGCAGCGCGAGCCAAGTATGGGTTCTCCGGTGAAGCCATCCATATGGATAGCTGTTGCCGGCGCGTGCCTGGCTCGGACGGATCGGCTGATCGACCACCGGGGTACTTTGGAAGTACCACTTCCTCCGTTTCCGGCAGCATCACGTCGCCTTCCAGGCGATCGGTCAGTCGCAAACGAGCATTTGGCGTCATCGAATCGTTTGTTGGCAGCCGAGCAAAAAACGCTGCGTAGCCCCAGAACTCTTCCTGCTTCCAATCGTCAAACGGATGGTCGTGGCACTCAGCGCATTCGATTTGCAGGCCGAGGAAAATTCTGGCAGTCGCAGCCGCCACCTTCTTGGGTTCTAACTCAAGAGCGGTGTAGAAGAGGGCAGGGCCGTCAGCTTCTGATCCCGAGGCTGCAATCAAATCAGACACAATCCGGTCGTAACGCATGTTGTCGCTGAATTGTTTGCGCAGCCAATTGTGCAAGCCTGCCGAGTTCCCTAACTGCTCCGGTGAGCCCACCGGCAACATGGCATTGCGCCATGTCTCGGCCAAGTGATTGATCGTTGCGGGACTGGCGAGCAAACGTTCAATCAGTTCGGCTCGCTTGTCGGGACTCTCGTTGCCCAGGTAGTCTCTCGCTTCGGCAACTGATGGAATGCCACCGGCGAGATCCAGCCAGATGCGTCGCAGGAACTCTGCATCGTCCGCCTCAGCTGCGGGCTCCACACCCAAGTCGGACATCTTGTCCAGCAAGTGCTGATCAATTGCCGCGACGATATCTTCCGAATTGGAAGCCCACGCGGTGCTGGCGTGCAAGCAAAGAAGAAACGCGAAACAGAAACGCGATACGGCCGTTGAAATGCGCATGGAAAACTCCCTCTTTCCGACAATAGTAAGACATCATGTCTTTTTCGTCAAGAGCCAACGCGCTCGGACTTTGTCTGTTGTCGATTCTTGGCCAACAGTTTGGGCGGGTGACCGTTGCTGCTTTGGTTTAACGAGTAAAGCGATCCACCTCCATTGAGGTGGAATCGCTAGAGCAGGCGGCACGCGGCTTGCTACTCTGATCACTGAGCATCAGATGATCGTATTGTTACCGGTTCCTCCGTCGATCAGGTTGGTTCCAAGGCCTCCGCTGAGTAGATCGTCACCTTGCTCTCCAAACAACTCGTCGTCGCCGTCCTCACCATAGAGTTCGTCGTGTCCATCGCCCGCGAAGATGATGTCATTCTCGGAACCGCCATAGAGCAGGTCGTCACCGCCTTCCCCATGCAACAGGTCATCGCCTTCGCCGCCCTCTAGTCGGTCGCCTTCCGCTCCACCGAACAGCACATCATTGCCGCTGTCACCTTGGAGGAAATCGAAGCCGTCGCCTCCTTCTAGCGTGTCATCGCCTGCCCCGGCGTAGAGGCCATCGATACCATTGCCACCTCGTAAGGTGTCATCGCCATTTCCACCCTCGACCCAGTCGTTGTCGTCACCACCCTCAAGCGTGTCTTCTCCTTCCTCACCGTAGAGTTGGTCCTGTCCTGCACCGCCGCGAAGCAGGTCGTCACCAGCTCCGCCTCGAAGGATGTCATTTCCGGCATCGCCTTGTAGGTAGTCGAAGTCATCTCCACCTTCCAACGTATCGTCACCATTTCCGGCATACAGACCATCAATGCCCGCATCGCCACGCATGACGTCATCTCCGTCACCACCTTCGACCCAGTCGTTGTCGTTCCCGCCCTCGAGTATGTCATTCCCATCGTTGCCGTAGAGCTGATCTTGACCGTCGCCGCCACTCAGCCAATCATCGTGGAAACCGCCGATCAGAATGTCGTTTCCAGCGTCGCCTTGTAAGTAGTCGAAGCCGAGCCCACCTTCTAGTCGGTCGTCACCGTCGCCTGCGTACAACCCGTCGATACCTTGTTGGCCACGCAGGATGTCGTTTCCGTCGCCGCCTTCGACCCAGTCGTTGTCCATGCCACCTTCCACAGTGTCGTCGCCGCCCTGTCCCTGAAGGTTGTCTTGGCCACGACCGCCTCGAATCAAGTCGTTGCCGAGCCCTCCAAAGACGGCATCAGTGCCGTCGCCACCGAACAGCGTATCGTTACCGGAACCTCCGGTGAGTACGTCGTCGCCTTGGAAGCCTTCTGCGATCATTCGTAGCGATGTGAAGTTGGTTACTTCATCAGCGTTGGAACTTCCAAAGAATCGAATTCGTTGGATGCCGGAGGAAGGGTGATTCGTAACCTGTTTGTTGCCAGTGGTGTCGATCGAAGTAAGCTCGGTGACGCCGCTACTCAGTTGGCGAACTTCGACGACACCGCCCAGTGGGTCGGCGTCGATTCGTAGCACTCCGATGCCATTCACCACAGACGAAGCGTGCAGGAGCTTTCGCGTTTCGAGGCTTTCTAGGCTTGGATTGCGGACGGCGGACTTACGAACGTTTGATTTGCGAGGAGACTTCATAATGATCCTTTGCGAGGGTTGTTGGGACACGATGGTCCTGATCTGTCGGCAAGGTGCGACGGTCGCACCTCTTTTGCTCACAAAAGATGAAGCAGCGATTCTTCTGATTTCTTCGGGCAAATATCCGATACAAAGCGATCGGATTCGAAGCCACTGCGTTACGTTCCGCAGTACGGGAAAAGTCCAGCATGTACGCCGTAGTCGCCAAAGCCGGAAAAGTTGGCCACACGGCGCGATGTTATGAAGTCTTCCCCGTTCGTCGACGGAGCAGGTTTTGCGATGGCGGTGTAACAGCGAGGGGAAGGCACTGCGAGGAGAGCGTGACGCATTTGTGTCGAACCTGCCATCGCTTTTAGTGGACTGAAGGGGCCATGGACTGCAGAGAGCCATGGACTGCAGAGAGCCATGGACTGCTGTGCACACCTATTGAAATTGCTCGTCGCAGAATTCCACGAACAGACGGCCCATCGGCGAAAGCTCACGGCCGCTCAGGTAGTAGATGCCGACGTCGCGTTTAACGGTGCCCAGTTCAAACTTGGTGACTGCTGCCAGCGTCTTGCCCAACGGATGGCTGCGGACAAGGACCTCTGGCAGGTAGCCGATTCCCGATCCTTGTGACATGAGGTCAACGCGCAGGTTCAGGCTGGCGATTTGCCAAACGTTTGCGAAACGATAACGAAGCCGTTTGGGGTTGGGGCGGTTTTCGATGGGGTCCAAATAAGACGTGATTAAGACTGACTTCTTAAGTGCCGATTCGTCGCCTTCGCTCAATGCGTCGAATTGCGGATGTGACTTTCCGGCATACAGTCGCATCTGCTGCTGCGTATAAGGGTGACAGGTCAGGCCGCGCATCTGGCGTTGCAAAGGTCCGAAGCCAATTTCACACCGTTCGTTTCGCACGTCGATAACTAGCTCACGACTTGGAACGTTCGTCACATCAAAACTGACGTGAGGAAACTTCTTGGTGAATTGCGGCAGGAGTTTTTGCAAGTGCAGGTTTGTGACCATCTGCGAAGCACCCAGGCGAATACGTCCCGTTCCTTGTCCTTGGATATCTGCGAGATCTCGTTCGAGGGTTTGGATGTCGTCAAAGATGTTTTGGGCGAACTCCAATACGCGACGGCCTGCGGGCGTTGGGCGTGGCGGGGAACTGCGAACGACCAGAGGCGTGCCGACGCGCTGTTCCATTCTCGCTATCGTCTGGCTGACAGCGGATTGAGTAAGCAGCAAACGCTTCGCTGCTTTACCGAAACCGCCGGTTTCGATGACGGCGACAAGGACTTCGAGTTCTTGAATCTCCACGGGTCACTCTCCGATCGTCCATTAGTCGTACTTATCGTTCTATCATTTCAATTAACTTCCCTGATGTTGGCAAGTTGGCTACGATTCCTTGACGATTGCCGACTGACCGCGAAACGGAGCCACAAATGAGCGTTACCTACAGTAAGGGACTTGAGGGCGTCATCGCGGATGAGTCATCCATCTGCCTGGTAGACGGACAAAACGGTCGGCTGTTCTATCGTGGCCAATCCATCGACGATATTGCGGAAGCCAAGTCGTTTGATGAGATCTGCTACCTGTTGTTGTACGGTGCATTGCCGTCGGACGAGCAACTGAAGTCGTATCGCGAATTGTTGGCGGCCAACTACGAGCTTCCCACTCATGCGAAGAAAGTCATCGAGTCGTTGCCACGTGAGCAGCATCCGATGGAAGCATTGATGAGTGTTCTGCCCCTGATTGGGCAGACGCTTCCCAAAGACATCGTGACCGAACGCATCGAAAAGGACGGCGAAAAGCAGACTCAAGTCGCTGAACTGGATCGTGTGCGAAATGAAGCGATCGCAATCCTGGCCAAACTTCCTACGATCATCGCTCACTTTCAGCGACATCGAACGGAGCAAGCGATTATTGCTCCAAATTCGGAGCTGGACCTGCTGACGAATTTCCTCACGATGTTCCAAGGCGAACGACCGACGGAACGCGATGTTGAGATCTTTTCGATTTGCGAAGTTTTGCAGATGGAGCATGGGTTTAACGCGTCAACGTTTACTGCACGCGTGGTGGCATCGACATTGTCACCTCTCCATGCAAGTCTGGCCGCGGCCGTAGGGGCTCTGTACGGTAAGTTGCACGGCGGCGCCGATGAAGCCGCGTTCACCATGGCCAAGGAGGCGATTGGCAGCCCCGACCGGGCGGAATCTTACGTGGACGATCTGCTAAGTCGTGGCGGAAAGATCATGGGACTTGGTCATCGTGTCTATCGAACGATGGACCCACGAGCTCGAATCCTGAAACGACTTGCGTTGGAGTTGAACGAAGCGAAGGGCGGACAGAAGAAGGCGATCCTCGAAACGCTAACGAAAGTCGAAGAAGTGATGGCGGCACGAATGGCGGCCAAAGGCAAAGAGATTCATCCGAACGTTGAGTTTTACAAAGGGCCCGTCTTCAACGCTCTTGATATACCGACTGACCAATTCACAGCCATGTTTGTGTTGGCTCGATCATTTGGCTGGTGTGCACACATTCTTGAGTTGTGGCAAGATCATCGCATCTATCGTCCGCGTGCGATGTACGTTGGTCCTGACGCAACTTAGGCGAATCGCCGGTTGGACGGGCCAGGGTCAATAAGTGACGTAACGGCCTGCAATATCCGACTTCGCGTGAGTCTGCCTG
>CAYQMZ010000142.1:282-12504 GCA_964418725.1 uncultured Pirellulaceae bacterium | reverse complement strand
CACATAGAAAGCAGTCTTTGGCACTTGGCGGAGCCGCTTCCGGCTGCCAAGCACGGACATCAAAAGATCGCTTGCCAACAGCAACGCGATATGCCCCAGATGACTCCACAGTCAACGCGAAGCGTCCCTGTTTGTCCGTAACGGTCTTCCCCGCCACAGACTTTGACGACAACAACGAAACTTGAACACCTGTTTCTGGTGCTCCAGCTGCCGTCATGACTTGTCCCGTCAATTGTCCATTGACCGTTTTTACGTCGAACGTCGTCGACCATGCTTGTCCCGCCTTCTTGACCATGGGAGAAGCTCCCAACACAGGCGAGGCAACCATCCCAAAAGCTGCAACACACGCAATAAGACGCGTGCAGCGATTTAAAGCAAACATTCTTGCTCCCCCAAAATTTGAGACGTAGTTGTCCAAGCTGGTCTTCGGCGAACTAACTTCTACAACTAGAACTTCTTTGGGAGATGCTAGAACCCACAATACCCGCAAGTCCCCCAAGCTTTTCAAGCTTGGTAAGATTTGCCGGTTGGCCGAGCGAGGAAATCGAAGCCGCCTAATGCACTTAATGCAAACCCGCTTTGCACCCAAGAGCGCATGAAAAAAGGAGCGTGAAATTCACGCTCCCTTTTTGATTCTGTATTGTCAGCAAGCGTTCTAACTAGCTGGCGTCATCATCGTCGTCATCATCCAGAGCGACAGGAATCGCAACAGCAGCGGCAACTGCACCGCCAGCAAGAATTGGAGCCGCACCGATCGTCCCAGCACCATTTCCGCCCAAGATGCCAAAGCCCAATAGCCCACGGCGACCACCAGCGACACCACGATGGCGATAGTGCGAAGCACCTGTCTGACAGCTGGCTGAGGTATATCCGCCGCTGGCGCTTCCCGCGTAGGTGGCGCTAGGATCAGAAACGAACGTTCCGTTGTAAGCTGGAGCTGGCACGTGTACAGGAGCAGCCGGTGCTGGCACATGCACGTGTGCTGGTTCGTGTACCGTCACGTATTGCTGACCGTGCCCGGCATGAGCCGAACCATTGCAATTGCATTGTGCTCGAGCAACATCGCCGTCAACCAAGAGCGCACCCACGGCAACGCTTGGCGGAGCTACTGCGGAATTCCATGCTCGCACGGCAACTTGACCATTACTGGTTGCCAACGCGTATTGCCCGGGAACAACGCCACTGACACCGAACAGCCCGGCTCCGTCCGTCACACCACGCCCAATGGTCTGACCGTTCTTGGTCAACAGGACTTCTACACCAACCTGTTTTTGTCCTTGGGGATTGACGACTTGGCCAACCAATACCCCGTCCTTGTGAAGCGACACGTCGAGGGCCATGGCCGCACGACGCGTAGCAGTGGTCGTCTCCGCGAGAACGGCCTTTGGCTGTACCGTCGCAGCGCAAGCTATCAGTGCGAAGCTGATAGAGACCCAATGAAATCGTTTCATTTAAACTTCCCTCAGTTAGCTACAAGCCAGACAGCCACTTACGGGCGTGCTGAGATTCTTGTATCGATACCAGTCCTTGAAAGAGACTGCCTCGCGACACACGCAAAGACATCCTCGATAAGCTTCATCGACCAAGATGCCACCAATGCTTGCATTGGTGCGATTGCTTGCGGAATATACCGAAGGTCGCTGCGGAACAATCGGACCAGGAAAGAATTGCGGCCTTTCGGGAAGACAGAACTAGCTGCTTCGACATTGGACACGCAGACCTTGCGTCCTTCGATGAAGCGGTATGCGGGCCGGATTCGAGTATGGCTGCTTGGAGGTCGGCTCTCGTGAACGACGCCTCAGCTAGATGGTTCACGCTGCAGTCAGCATGGGCGACCTGTCGAGTCATAAGCAACGGCTAGACCAACGAAAAAAGGCCGATACCCTTGCGGGCATCGGCCTGTGACTTCTCGAAGAAGTGCAGCTAACGAACTAGCTGGCGTCGTCATCGTCGTCCAGAGCAAGTGGAATGGCGATTGCTGATGCAACAGCTCCACCGATCAGAATCGGTCCGCCGCCACCACTCAGAACACCGCCGCCGCCTCCGAACAGTCCAGCTCCTCCGCCGAACAATCCGCAACCGCCACCGCACGAGTCACATCCACCGCACGAAGGTCCGCACGATGAAATGATCGAGTCGCATGGCGAGCAAACAGGTGATGGCACGCCGCATGTTGGAGCACTGCAGCTTGGTGCACCACAGCTTGGACCTGCACCGTCACAGCAATCGCCTGCAGGTGCGCCGCAACTTGGAGCGGCAGCAGCACAACAGTCGCCAGCAGGAGCTCCACAGCTTGGAGCAGGTGCGGCGCAAGTGCTGCATCCGTCGCAACTGTCACCACAGCACTGACCGCGGACGGTATCGCCAACGACAAGCAATGCCAACTGAGCAGTCTTAGGAGGAGCAGTCTGTGCGTTCCAAACACGTACCTTCTGCGAGCCACTTCCGATTCCGATGACGTACTCACCAACGCTGATGCCTTGAACGGCAAACATACCGTTGGCGTCCGTCTTGGCTACAGCACTGCCGATGCGATTGACAACTTTGACAGGTGCATTCGCAATCGATTTGCCCTGACGATCCACAACTTTCCCGCGAATCGATCCGTCAGCCTGCATCTGCAATTCAACAGCTGTACGTGATTGGGACTTTGATTTCGCAGCAGCTGTATCGACCGCCATGACTGGATAACACAAGGAGGCACTCAACAGGACCGATAGAGTGCGCATTAACAACTTTCGTTGCAACATGATCGTCTCTCCCGCAACCATGTGGGCTCGGTTGCGTACTCTTTGAGGTAGGATTGTGAGCTTCGGACGAAGCTCGGTGGGTTACAGTTGGATATCGGACAATCCAACCGGCACCTTCAACAAATCACACACTACCCCGTCGACAGATGCCACTGATAGCACGCGACAATACCGCGTACTCAGCTGGCAATTCGACGATAGCGATGCGATTTGAAGATTCGAATTCAGACGATCGCTGGCGAACAATTCGCTGGCGAACATTCGCAGACGAACGTTTCAATGGGGAGCCGCGACGAAATACCTACTTAGAGTTCAACAGAAACACTTTTGCCCAACGTAATCGAGCTAGATCAATGCAACAGACTTTATTTCCCAAGAGTGACGTTTAGCTGGCGTCTTCGTCAGATCCACCGCCCACTGCGTCGGTATCATCGCCGTTGCGTTCATCGTCGTCGTCCGTCGCCAGTGGAATCGCAATTGCCGCTGCGGTTCCCGCCGCGACTAACCACGGGTTGTCCAAAGCACCCTGGACCAGACGTCCGACTCCGAATTGTGGAACGCCTCCGCAAGTGCCTCCACAACAATCTCCACAGTCACCACAGCCATCGCAAGCGACGCCTGACGGATTGTCACAACACTGACCGCGAATCACTGCACCATCCAGAACCACGAGCAGTTTCTGCTTTGCAGTCGGCGGTGCAATACGCTTGTCCCACACGCGGACGAACTGCGAACGAGTTCCTTCCGCCTGAAGCGCATAGATTCCAGGTTCCGACATGGCAAACTTGAAGGCACCCTTCGCGTCAGTCTTCGTAAGGAGTGCCTTGCCCTTCGAATTCATGAGCCGCAGTGCTCGGTTGCCAGCGAGCTGCCCGGCCCTAGAGACCAAACGACCTTCTACAGACTTGCCTTCCACGACCAAATCGATCGTCTTCGAACGCATCGGCTCGGCTTCAATGTTCGATTGCGTTGAGCCAGCCAAGCCGGGCGAATCGCTTCGAACGCTGATTGGCTGCTGAGTTAGCTGGCCACTTGCGTTCTGAGCAACAATGCAAAGCAAACCTAAGGCAAGTTTTGGCAATAGCGTACGTGACATCTCAAATCTCCAGGTCTGCAAGCATCGACCACACCGGTCTGGCAAACTTTGTCGGCTAGACGACATGTACGGATATCGGAAGATTTACTGAGGGACTGCAAAGAAAACGCGGAGTGAGCGGCTTAACCTTTGGAAAGTCTCCGCTAGCCCAAGTGGCACAGCTGCGCAATTGAGCTTTTGACGACGCAAGACGCATGAAACGGCGATCGACCGAACCAAGCAAGATCGCCCCGTGCCCCCATAGAGACCGCAAGCGGGAGTTAGCTCACGCGTTGCGAGTAAGGACTATTGAGCCCAGCGTTGCCGAAAGTGGTTCAGGAAAGCCTGCTCTAAGTTGGGAACCGCTCGCCTAAGACGCAGGCTGAGATTCCCCGGCGGCACACGAGCTTCGATCTGCTGCAGATAGTCCTGCAGCGCAAGCTTTGCTTCGGGCGGTCCATGCAACATGAAGTGAACCCACGCCCAAGAATTGCGATATTGCTCGCCGTGCATCTCGGCCAAGTCACCAATCTCTTCCAGCTTTTCGATGGAGGGAACTTTTCTCCAGCGAACAAGCTTTGATTTCACCGCTGCCAGATGACCATGCCCGCCTATCCTTTTGCTGGCGGACACCTCGAAATACTCGCCTAAGCCCTCGTCCAACCACAGCGGAACCATTGGCAAAATACTGTGCAGTACCGCGTGCGTCGTTTCGTGCCTGAGATCTACAGCAAATTCTGGACTTAACCGAGCGAAAACCATTCCAGGTCCACGTTGCTTCACAAACAGTGCCGGACGGTTTGGAACGGCGGGAAAGTACCTGGAAACATATTGCTTGTACGTTGCCTGCCGTTGAAAAAGAAACAGGTGAATTGGTTCACCGACCTCGCCAAGTCCGAGCTGTTCGGGAACATCCGTTTTCAGTTTAGAAACCGACGACAACAGCGGGTAGAACGGTCGCAGTCTAAAGTCCGCGTGATAGGCGAAGGGCCCGTTTACATGTTCGTCGGGCCATCGCTGAGCAAGTACATCCTGGGCGAAGCAAGCCTGCACAATGACGGCAATCGCAAGCATTAGCCCCCAGCGGCCCTTGGACAAACTGCTTGCAAGGCTTGCGTTCACTTGTTTCACCTTCTCGTTCGGCAAGTCAATTCCGCGAGCCGTCTTCAAGACGCCCTCTTCCGGCCGAACCATGAGGCACCCTGTTTTTTCGGAGCCTGAGGAACGGGGCGTCTTCCGGCAGCAACATCTCGCCCGACAGCCACGCAACCGGGGTGGTACACGCACAAATCGTAGGCAGTCTTTTCATCGGTCAATCGAGCGGCCTCGTGATAGGCGCGTTTCAAAAGCGGCCTTCGACTTACGGGGCCGTGAGCATCTGTTGCCAAGAAGTGAACCAGTCCTTCTCGTAGCATCCACTGTGACAACTCTCGACATGCCTCGCCCATGCCACCCACTAAGCTCCCGGCGGTAACTTGCATCAAACAACCAGCATCAACCAACTTCGGAAGCAACTCACGCTGTCGCAGCAAGCCTTGATTGCGTTCAGGGTGCGAAAGAATGCCAACCATGTTGTGTTTCGCGAGCTGCTTCAAAATTGGCTCCAGCGGAAAGTACAACTCGTGAGGAAGCTCGAGCAGAACGTGGCGTCGGTGATCACCCAATGTCAGCACTTGCCCATTTAGCAGCATGGGAATCATTGGCTCTTCAATTCGAACGTCGCCGCCGGGAAGCACACGCAGCGGTATTTGCTGTCGCTGCAACTCAGCCTGCAACTTTGCAGTCTCTGCCCGCACGAGATCGCCCGTGTTCTTTTTGAAGTTCCCTAGCTGATGCGGCGTCACCACAATCACGCCAATGCCGTCATTGACGGCCATACGCGCCATTTCTATGGATTGCTCTAGATTCTTCGAGCCGTCGTCGATGCCCGGAATCAGATGGCAATGGATGTCTACCATCGGAGGACGACGAGTTGAAGTCGCGCCAGCTTGGAGTGCTGTCTTCGTATTAGCTTGCTTGCTTGTGGCTACTCCGAGTTCGCCGCCATTCGAGGACATATTTGGACCAGTTACGTGACGGGGAGTGGTCATAGTCGACGACGCAAGTTCGGATTGGGAGGATCAGACAGCAAATGCTGTCGCAGCCAAGTCCCTCTTGCCGATATTCTGGCCGTGAACTGTAATGAAAGGACTGGAAGTGGCGGCGGAGTGTATCGCCGTGATCCTGAAAGCGTCAAGGGATGCTCGCTCTCACTGGGTGCCTCACGCTGAGAACCTGCTATCGCGCTCGCGATCCGAGGACGCTTCCCCTAGGCTCGACAAAGCCAGTCAAGTTACCGAACGCACCGCGGCAGCAAAGCTTGGTATTCCGTTGAACCGCCGCCCACAACACCATTGAGGCAACGAATCTGTGCCGTACGCATCTATTGGGCCGATTGCCGTCTATCTTCCGCCGCGAGTCGAGACCAACGAGGACTTGGCCAGTCAGTTTCCGAATTGGAACATGGAACTGATTTATTCCAAAACTGGCATCGCAAAGCGGCATATCGCTGAACCCAACGTCTGTGCCTCAGACCTAGGCGTTCAGGCGTGCCAACAACTGTTCGACCAGCACGACATCGATCCACAGTCGATCGACTTCCTGATGCTATGCACGCAGACTCCAGACTACCCATTACCCACGACTGCCTGCCTCATGCAGGAGCGACTGGGGCTGCCAACGCATTGCGGCGCCATCGACTTTAACCTTGGCTGCTCGGGCTTCGTTTACGGACTGGGGATGGCGGATGGTCTAATTCGAACAGGCTCCTGCAAACGTATTTTGCTGGTCACCGCCGAAACGTATTCTCGCTACATTGATGCCGACGACCGTAGCTTGCGAACAATTTTTGGCGATGGAGCTGCGGCCACGCTGATAGAAGCCTCTGACGCTCCTACGTTGCAGGCATTTCGATTTGGAACCGACGGATCAGGCGCCGACACTCTTCTGGCCACCGCCGGCGGAGCCCGCGCCGAAGAGGACGCACATAAGCCTCGACATCGCAAACGCTGGAAGAGCGACCTCTACATGGACGGACCGAGCTTGATGAGCTTTACCGTCGGTCAGATACCGCAACTTGTCGAAGGCATTTTGAAAGACACCAACAATCAGAAGTCAGACATCGACTTGTTCCTGTTCCACCAAGCAACGCGCAAGATGCTGGAGCAGTTGCAAACGCGACTGGGACTAACAGACGAAGACTTACCGATTGTTATGGAGCACTGCGGCAACACAGTCAGCTCCACAATTCCGATTTTGATCGCCAACTTACGAGACACCAAGCGTCTGACGCCTGGATCCAAGAACATGTTAGTCGGATTCGGCGTCGGTTGGTCGTGGGCAGGCTGCCTGTGGAATGAAACCTGGGGGTAGAATAGTCTCGGCCTGCAATCCAGCGACAGCGGATTCAGTTCCAGCGTGGGTCCTGCGATGCATGTCGCAGTTCCACCCCTGACAAGATGCTGTCGCTGACATGACTTGAAGCGATGTTCCACAACTCATCCGGATCGGCAAAAACCAACTCGGGCGTTGCCGGCAATGTCATCCAGCCACCCACCTGAAGTTCAGACTCCAACTGGCCGGCACCCCAACCTGAATAACCAACGATCGGAACCACAGGAGTTTCGTTCGAGCAAATGATTGCTTCGACGGAATCTCTAACAGTCGACAAGTGAATGCCAGGAACGATTTCGGAATCAGAGAAATCTGGAACCTCATGAAGAATCATGAGTGGTCCTTCCAGTGGTCCGCCAGTACGAACCGTTTCGGAACGATCGAAGTACTCGCCCGCCATTTCTTCCCACACTCGACCTAGTGGATCGTAGCCGGGGCGGTTGAGCAAGAGACCAAACGCATGCTCGGCATCATGACTTATGAGCAACACGACTGATCGGAAGAAGTTCCTATCCGCCAAGTAGGGAGACGCGATTAACAGCTGTCCGCTAAGCAACCCCATTACACCATCCTTCCATTTCCTGCCGGATTCCGAAGCCGCATCATAACAACAATCACGCACTGCAACAGTGAGCGAAAGGAATTATCGGCAAGTGTCCCGATTCGTTAATATTTCAAAGCCCATCCTCGAAACCGGAACCGATTGCTTCACAACCTCGCTCGTGTGAGCTATCTCTTTACCAACCGTTTCGTCCCTAAATCTTCCGTGTAGACAATGTCTCATCCGACGAACAATACAGCAGGCCGCACCATCGCAATTGGCGACATCCATGGATGTTATTCAGCATTCAGGAACGTACTGCAACGAATCAACCTTCAGCCCAACGATACGCTGATCACGCTAGGCGATTACATCGATCGCGGCACCAAGAGCTTTGAAGTTGTCGAACGCCTGATCTCGTTGCGGGATGAATGCCACCTGGTCCCGTTACTAGGCAACCACGAAGCGATGCTGCTTGGTGCGTTGCAGAGCGACTACAACGCTCAGTTTTGGTTGCAATGCGGCGGCAGTGCAACGATGGCCAGTTACACAGCCTTAGCGAAGGAATGCGGGAGCGTTAGCGCCAGTGGTAAAGAAGCACCAACCACATCCGCATCGATGGCTTCTGACAGTGACAAAGAGTTGGAGCAGACCACGCCTGTCGCAACGGAAGAAGCCGCGTCCATTAATTTGGATGCCATCCCAACCAAGCACATCGACTTTTTTCGCGACTGCGCCTTAGCGTACGAAACCGAGACGCATCTGTTCCTGCACGCAAACTACGATGCGACACTTCCAATCGATGAACAGGATGAACTTGTCTTGCTTTGGAAACACCTGCATCACGGCATCCCCGATCGTCATGTGTCAGGAAAGACCGCAATCGTGGGGCACACGCCGCAACAGACGGGCGACGTACTGGATCTAGATCACATGCTTTGCATCGACACGTATTGCTTCGGTGCGGGCTATCTCACCGCCATTGACGTCCACACAAAAGAAATCTGGCAGGCAGACAAAAACGGCGTGTCGCGAAACCTTGGCTGAGAAGTGATCCGCCCGAGTTTTTGCGTAGGCCCTAACACGGATTCTGGACAGAGGCAGTTGTCATTCGCTCTACGCCCATGGCCCTATGTGCCTAGCTGCTTAGCAACTAGCACCCAGGTTAGGCCAGAATTTGGCTAAGCCAAAATCTCTTTGATCAAATGCCCGTGCACGTCAGTCAATCGCATGTCGCGGCCACTGAACCGGAATGTGCTGCGTGTGTGGTCGATCCCTAGCAGGTGAAGCATCGTTGCATGCAGGTCATGGATTTCGAGCTTTCCTTGGATTGCCTTGTAACCAAACTCGTCCGTAGCTCCGTGAAGAACACCACCTTTGATTCCGGCTCCAGCTAACCCGAGCGGGAATCCAAACGGATTGGGATCACGCCCGTTGCGTCCCTGTGCGAATGGCGTTCGACCGAATTCACCAGTCCAAATGACAAGCGTCGAGTCGAACAACCCACGAGCTTTCAAATCGGCCAGTAGCGCGGCAATGGGCTGATCCACTGTACGACAATTCCGAGTGTGGCCTTCATACAAACCGCCGTGCTGATCCCATCGGTCTCCGCTACCTCCTGGACACGTCAGTTCGATGAAGCGAACCCCACGCTCGACCAATCGCCGAGCCGTCAAGCACTGCCTGCCGAATGTCTGAGTCCCTTTCCAATCTGCCTCCATGCCATACATGCGTTTGGTCTTCTCCGTTTCGTCGCTCAAATCCATCAGCTCTGGAACGGCTGATTGCATGCGATAAGCCGTTTCATAGTTGGCGATTGCCGCTTCCACCTCTGGATCGTGATTGGTCCACTGCAACCCATCCTCATCAAGATCCCTCAGCAGCGAGAGCTTCCGACGCTGCAACGCATCGGTGGCTTCAGATCGTTTGATATTCGCAACAGGAATATCCGATGGCTTGAAGATCGATCCCTGGTAACTAGCTGGCAAGAATCCCGAATTGAAGTTATCCAGACCGCCTGGCGGAATTAGGCCACCGTTGAGCACGATGAAGCCGGGCAAGTCCTGGTTCTCACTGCCCAGACCATAGCCGACCCACGCCCCCATGCTTGGACGCCCCTGCAAACCGTTTCCTGTGTGCAGAAAATAATTCGCAAACGTGTGCTCAGAAAATTCCGACGTCATTCCTTGCAAGAATGCCAAGTCATCGACATGACGTGCGATGTTTGGAAACAGATCGCTGACCCAACGTCCACTTTCTCCGTGCCGCTTAAACTTCCAAGGTGACTTCATCACCTTGCCGATGTTGTTGAACTGAGTCGGTTCAAGCTTCCCCATCGCCTTGCGAGGGTCCTGCCCATCCAGCTTCTCCAACAGTGGTTTGTAGTCAAACGTATCGACGTGCGACGGACCACCATCCATATACAGGAAGATGACGCTCTTTGCCTTCGCGGCGAAGTGCGGTGCCTTTGGAGCCAACGGAGACCGAGGCGCAGCATCAGCATACTGATGCGAGAGCGCCGTTAACGCCGTGGCACCAAAACCACAGGAAGTTGTCCGCAGCATGTCACGGCGGCTAAGAGGCGGCGTACGATATCTTTGGCAGTGCATTGAAACTCCAACTCTTCCGTTGTTTGCGACCGATAGATCCGTCGTCGGTGAACGCGCGTTAGATCGCTGCCGTTCGTTAGGTGGGTAGTTGTAAACTACCATCCCGTGGCTTCATTTTCCATGTTAGCTCCTCAACACGGCCAAACCATAGCCAACGGCAACTTTGCAGGTGAACCAACAGGCATACACTGCAAGTAAGCCGATTTCATTCATCCACGATGGTGTGTTATGCCAACCTTCGATTTCCAATTTACGGTAAACGCCTCCATCGATAGCGTGAGAGCCTTTCATCACGACACCAGCGCGCTAAAACGCCTTACGCCTCCCCCCACCATTGTGCGGTTGAAAGAAATTGAGCCATTGGCCGAGGGATCCACCTCGCGATTTACGTTGTGGGTCGGTCCCCTGCCCTTGCACTGGACCGCAGTCCACCGAGACGTATCAGAGCATGGATTCACGGACGTTCAGGCAGAGGGGCCGGCGGCAAAGTGGGAACACACGCACACGTTTGTCGAGCTGACCGACAATCAAACGAAAATCTGCGAACACATCGAATACGAACATAAGTCAGGCATGTGGGGCATCGTGACCCGTCTTCTATTCGCAAAGCCCAACTTGTACTTCATGTTCACGTATCGCATGTTTGCGACACGTTGGTTCCTTCGCAACGCGCAGGTCCCTCAGCCCACGGCGTGACCCGTCCGTCCCGAACGAAGGCCAACGCACGAAGCTCGATGCGTTGAGCAGCTCGCACGACGCTAAGCAGCTCGCGATGGTGCTTGCTCCGACGGCGTGGTGGGAACTGGCAGCCCTTCACGACGCAGCAGGTGGCAATAGTAGCTGTAGAACTCGGCCCACAAATCTTCCGGTCGAAAACCCGACTCGATACGTCGGCGGCCCGCATCTCCTTGCGCTCGACGCAGTTCTGTACTGCTCAAATACTGCCGAAGCGCGACCTCAAGCGCACGTGGATCTCGAGGTGAAATAATCGTGCCGGTCACCGCGTGCTCCACGGCGTCGACGCAGCCTACGACGCGTGTGGCAACCACAGGAAGACGCATCGCGGCCGCTTCCATCGGCGCGTTCGGAAACCCTTCCGTTCCGTGCGACGGGAATGCAAAGACATCCATTTGTTGATAGAGCCCAACAACATCAGATTGCATTCCCGTCATGATGACGCGTGGATCACGTTCCAGTTGCGATCGACATTCGACGGTCGTCGCATTCTCGGATTCCCACGGGCCAACGAGAAGCAAACGGGCTGACGGAAAATCACCTCGCAAACCTCGCCACGCGGCAGCCAGATCTTCTAAGCCCTTGTCGCGAGTGAGTCGTCCCACGAATCCAATCACGGGCCCCGTCTTTTCATTCCAATCCATGTCCCACCGTCGCATGTCGATTGAAGACTCAGGCTTGTTATCGAAACGAGCAATGTCGACACCATTGGACATCCCCATCCCGGCAACAATTCCCGACTGCAGGATCTTAGCGCGTTGCGCGTACTCCAACAACGAACGAGCATTAACCAAGTGACCGTTACACAGAGATGCCGTCACACGTTCCAACTGTTGATAGACACGGCGTTTGGCACCCGACTCACTTTCCGAAGACAAGCCTCGCACCTGATAGATGCGGACGGGGACTCGGGCCGCTTTCGCCGCAACAGCACCCAGCAACGACGCTTTGGGCGTGCTTAGCTGAACGATCTCTGGGCGCAGTCGCGTAAAGGTTCGGAACAAACGATACGCGGAAACCAAATCCCGCACGGGTGTGATCTGTCGCGTAATTGGAATCCCGTGGGTCGTGACACCATCT
>CAYQMZ010000142.1:0-272 GCA_964418725.1 uncultured Pirellulaceae bacterium | reverse complement strand
CCGGCGAGCTGATCGAATGAACTTCGAAACCCTGAGCTTGCATGAATCGATTCTGACCACGCAAGAAAAACCATTGCGTCATTGGAATCGTCGTTACGTGCACTAGCTTCGGCCGGACAACCGCAGCCTCTTGCTTACGACTCACAGGGAAAGCGGTGGGAGCCATCGGAATGGTTGCCTTGGGTTCGGCCCCCACTGCAACTGTGGCCTTCCGTGCCTTGGCGGTACCGCGGCGTTGCTCGAGCGACTCGAGCCAAGTTTCTTCATAACGT
>CAYQMZ010000141.1:0-12518 GCA_964418725.1 uncultured Pirellulaceae bacterium | reverse complement strand
GCGAACAACGAGTTAGTTTTACCCTCCCCACTAGTTCGCTGGTGCTCACCAGCGAACCTCCCGCGAACACACGTATTCCAATGGAAGGATGTTCCCGCGGGAGGGTGAAGGGTTGAATGCAAGTTCAAACCTGTGGGTAAAGACAGGGTTCCTACCGGACAAACAGGAGTTGGACCGCACAAAGGCCGGTCGGAATTTAGAAAACGGACCTACGAATCAACCGAATTAATGACTAGAGATAGGGCGCGAGCGCCAAGGTAGACGGCAACATCGAAACGTTGGCCGAAAACGACCTCGGAAAAGCTACTCGGCGTCTCCGTCATCCGGCAGCTCAAATTTGACCAGACGGAGTTTGCCGTCACGTTCAATGAGCAGCTCGACCGCCACACTATCAGCCAACTGAGCTTGAAAGCCTTCCCCGTTCTCAACGCGAATGCCGTTGACCTTGTGAATGCGATCAAGTTCTCTCAAACCAGCCGCGTCCGCCACGGATTCTCGAAACACCCGAGTGACAGTCACAGTGTTCGGCTCTGCGTCGTTGGTATTCCACAGGACCCCCAAACGCGTCTTCTTTGGCTGCTCGAAAGTGATTGTGACATCTCGCTGCTCCGAACCGTCTTCGATCGTAGCCGTTATCGAATCCAGCGACTCAGCCAATCGACGTCGAAATCCCGCGAACGTCTGTGGCCGCTCACCATCTAAAGAAAGGATCGTTTGGCCTGGCCGCAATCCGAACTGATCCCCTAGAGCACCGACAACCACAGACTGGATTCGCATCCCGTTTTCAGTCTTCGCCAATGTGATTCCCAACCGTCGGTTCGACTTCGATCGAGGTTGTTCATAAAGTCGCTGATGCACCTCCTTTTCGCGAATCGCCTCAGGTCGAAACTGGCCCAACCGTTCCGCGTTGGCCGCTTGCACGACGAAGTTCAAAACCAAATCGGTGGCTGACTTGATGCCATCGTAGTTCAGCAAATAGGCATCATCACTTGGCGTGTGGTAATCATCATGCAGCCCCGTGTGGACCATCGTGATCGGAATCCCGCGTTCCAAGAACGGGTAGTGGTCACTGTTGTTCAGCGTTTCCCACGGAAAGCCAAGCTTCACGGAGTTGTCGATGTTTGCCTTGCTCCACATCCAACGCAGGCCCGGCAACGACCGTGTCCCGTACAACGAAAGTTTCTCACGCAGTCGACCAACCATGTCGACATTGACCAGCAACCGAACGCTATCGAGCGGGACCGTGGGGTGATCTAGCCAATGTTTCGATCCCCACAGACCTTTTTCTTCGGCGTCCCAGAATACAAACAAGACGCGACGCTTCAGTTTGCCCGGGTACTTTTGCAATGCTTCGGCAACTTCCAGCACCGTTGCCACACCGCTCGCGTTGTCGTCGGCACCGTTGTGGATGTAACCGGTAGGACCGTTGCTAGTCTTGCGGGTCCCGTAGCCCACATGATCGTAGTGAGCGCACACGATGATAAATTCGTCGGCAGCCGACTCTTGGCTCGGACGCACTTGCCGCAAACCGGTCGCTGCACCGCCAGACTCCGCTAAGAAAGCCACCTCAGCACCCTTGGGCACTGACGCGTCCATCGAGTCCCGCTTTGCGGGCGAGTCGGTCGGCTGCAGTTCAGCCAGAATGTTTCGGCATCCCGCGCGGAACGGTTGAAAGCAGGTTCCTTTGAGGCCGGCCGGTTTCAATCCCGACTTACGGAGCGACCTCATTACATAGATGGAAGCGGATCGACCGCCCGGCCGCCCGGCTTCTCGGCCCTCCATGGTGTCATCTGCCAGCACCTCCGCATGCCGTTTAATTTCCTCCCGCAGGATGGTGGATCTAGAGTGCTCGAGCGCCGCCATTGCCGAATTGACCTCCGCCGCCCAGCCAATCCCAGCGTTCATCACTGTGGCCAGCACGGCAAGGCACGTGAAGCAAATTAGGTTACGCATACAAGCCGGCCTTCAGATCGGAGTCCCTGAACCATTCCACCGTCAAAAAGACCCTCGAAGCCAGCCTTGCAGTGGAGAAGGAAATCGTCAGAATACAGGTTACTTGGAGTTCTTCGGGTTCGATACCGATACTTGTATATCAACACGTAAACACGGTGTTGAAGCGGCTGTTTTCAGCCGAATTCGAGAACGTCAGGAGGCGTGGCTGAGTGGTCGAAAGCGCTTGATTGCTAATTAAGTGACGTAGCAATACGTCCGCAGGTTCGAATCCTGTCGCCTCCGCTTTACTCCGAAGCCCTGCATGACAATGCGAAAGTTGTGCGGGGTATTTGATGGATTGCGATTTAATGCGTCACCATCCTGGTGCGTTTGCGGCCAACTAAGTGGTGCACTTTGAACTACTGTCTGTACGCAGTGCCCACTCTTCCCGCGGCCTGATCGCTATCTGAACCCTCCCGATACGGTCATCAGACGCATACAGGTAGATCACTATGGCGGCTTCGACGGCAATTCTTTCGGAAAAACTGCACGAGTACCCTCAGCAGGATGTCATTGACGGAAGCGGCGGAGCATCAACTTCGATCCTTGATGACTGCCTCAACAGTCAGGGCGGTGTCCTACAGCTAATCCATCGTTACGCCGGACGAACCTTCTGCACGCCAGGAAAGCGACTTCGCCTTGATGCGGAATCGTACTACCCAGACTACATGAACGGGACGGGGCTCGATGAGGTCTGGATGTGCTGTACCGTTCCCATCGTGACAGGCGTCATCGATACACGAACGAGTAAGGCACCATTTCGTGAAGGAGAATCACACGTCCTCACTCCGGACGGCCAAGTCATCTCGCTGCAGGACTTGATCACCGCCAATCCGGAAGCGGTCATGGGTGAGAAGATTTCAGCGTTCGCGAAATCGCTGTATGGCGACCCGACCTGGCCGATCGTTTCCAAGAAGTTCGACAACCTGAATCCGATCCCACATCATCTTCATTGGTCAAAGTGGGAGTGTTATGACATCAACTCATTCGACAACCCTGGAGTCAGCCCGTCGCACTATCACACGACAGCGATGGGCCTCTACCCGTTCGTGACGAAGGATCAGTTTCTTGCCTGCATGAGAAGCTTCGGACAAGGCGAGTACAACGGAGTTCGCCATCTGTCACCGCATGTAATGATGCAGCTTGACAATGGCTTCGTCATGCCGAACGGTGTACTGCATTCGCCGACGGATCTTTGCACACACGAATTGCACGTCACCATGGATGAGCATTTCCTTGCTGAGGACCTGACGCTTGATGGACGCATCGGTGCAGCGGATGCCTTTTACGCCTGCAGGGAAGAAGACTACCCAAAAGACAAACACGAAGACTGGGAGTACCTCGTGGAGAAGTTTGACTTCGAAGCGAACCAGGACCCGGATTTCGTCCTGAAGAATAAGCGTCCTGCCATTACGGCCGAAGAATTCGCAGCCGACGGAGTCGACGCAAAATGGATCGTGTTCGGAGAAGTCCTAGGTGAGCAACGCTGCTCGATTCTCAGGCTTACCGTTCAGCCAGGAGCCAAGACGAATTTCTGCCCCGACAGTCCTACGCTGTTCCACACGAATGGCGGAAGCGGCCGGGTCGGAAATCTCGCAGTGCGGTATCACCAGGATATGAAGCTCGGCGAAATTTATCCCGAGATCGGATTTATCACTCAGTCTGCACTGAACAACGGCGGTGTGGAAATCGAAAACACGGGAAGCGATCCGCTCGTGTTGACGTTCGACTTCCCACAGAACGCGCACTCCAGTACGCCCGGCGTGGCTGCGAACTAGTCAACCAACTGGCTCAATCAGCTGGCAGTGCCACAACGTGCCTCCACCTAGTGGCGTCGAAGTCGCTGTCCCTGCTTTCCATCGGGACAGTTGATTGCTGAGTAGCTGTGGCACCGCATGTCGCTACGCACCCGCGACATCTTTTCGTCGACGGTACCACTCCGGAAGCGAACTGCGAGCGACTCTGGCGCGGCGTCCATCCTTCTGGCGGTGGAGGTCTACCACCGAGCCAAGTTCAGCGTCACTTCTCTAGTTTGCGTCCCAAATCGTAATGCGACCGTCCAACCCGGCTGTCGCGATCTGTCGACCATCGCTACTGAAAATGGCTTTAATCGAAGTACCTGGATTGGGGTGACGCACCTCCGAACGCCCGTCTAGCGTCAAGAGTCGATGGCCCGATTCGACGTCCAGCAGATATACGATGCTACGCTGACCGACAGCCGCAAGCCGCCTGCCATTGGGACTAAAGCAAAACGAACAGACATCGGGTGGTGCATCGGCAGCATACGCCAGCTCACGAGTCCTCAGGTCATAAACGCGAATTCGATTGGAGTCGACGCATGCCGTTGCGACGCGAGAGCCGGAGCCATCGACTGCTAGGAATCCGAAGTTCATTCCTTCAGCTTCGACAGGAGTCGCGACGACCTCGACCTTGTTGTCCCCCTCAGTGGAAATCAGCGTTACTCCGCCGCCCACAGTTGCCACTACCAGCTGATTTCGACCAGGTACAAAACGCAGGCTCGTGACGCCGGCGTCAATCGCCAGCCAACGAACATCCGTCTCACCTAGTGTTACCAAGGCTAGTTCAGATTGCGGCGGTTGGGTTTCATCGCTGGGCTTAGACATGGTCGATATTGCTAACTGGCGTTGATCGTCAGAACATGCGAGCGCCAGGACATACCTCGAACGAAGTTCGAGCGTCTGCAATATTTCTTCTGTTTCCGTCGACCAGATATGAATGCGACCTGAATCCGATGGAGTCTGAACGATTTCGCTACGTTCCCCGCGTTTCTCTTCCTTGGCTGGAAACGCCAGCAAGCTCCCATCTGGGCTGTAGCGTATGTCTTCGCGAGGCCAGAAGATGTGATGCGTTATATCGAGTTCAACCGCTTGTTGCTGAGTTCCATCGGTACTGCCCCACCCTGACTTCGCGGGGGACGACTCATAAAAACCGCAGCTCGCATAGTGAAGCCGGTCTCCGTCTTGGTTGAAAACCAACGCCTCCACCGCATTCCCGCTCATGCCGGGAATGTCGATCTTTACTGGGTTAGGAGTTCGGTTTCGATTCCAGATTTTCACCACGCCGTTGCGATCGGCAGTGATCAGACGCTTGTCCGTTGTATGTGCTCCAGCCACCACTGGACTGCGATGGCCGATCAGACTTTGCACAACTTTCCCTTCGGCCACCGGACGCTGGATGAGTATCTCGCCGCTGGATTCGGTTCGAACCAGCAGCCGATCTGGAGTTACGGACGTCCAAAATGACTGGGGAATAGTGAAATGGTCGGTCCTGACAAGCTCCTTGTCAGTGAATCGTCGCATCTCGAGCCAATTGCCGGCAAAATTGGTAAACGCACAAACCGCTTCGTGGCGACTAAGGTGCGTTGGCTTCTGGCTATCTCGCGACTTCTCAGTAAGGGGTTCGCCAGTCGCAGCGTCATGCAATCGCACTTTCTGATCCCGAAAGATCGCAACGCGCTCCGGCATGCACAACACTCGCTCGCCAGCGTGTTGCCACATTTGTTCTAGTGTTCGAACATCAAACGCGGTTACAGGAGCGGACGTCACGAGCACGTCGTCATTCGCGAACTGAATTTGCGGCAGCTCGTCCCGCACGCCCCACTTTTGGAATTTTTCCACCGGAAAATCATCTACCAACGCACGCGATCGAATCATGTCGCCTGACGCAACATTCCACAACCGTATGAAACCAGCCTGATCGTTCTTGGAATCATGCAGACTGATCGTCGCTAGGACTTTCCCATCAGGACTGAAGGCAGCATCACAGAAGAACTCGTTCGTGTCACCAATCGATTTCAGCAGCTCACCGGTGACAGAATCTCGAATCTTCACTCCACCGATACGGCGTTGGTAGTCAGCTTGTGCCTCCTTTGTCTGGGCGACTGTGGCGCGGGCCACTGTGACGAACTTGTCTTCGTTAGGACTCAATCGAATCGCAACGATTTCGGACTGGTCGGAGTCTATGGTAACGACGGCTTGATCGCAGTACCGTTTAAGGTGAAACCATTCCCAATCACGCTGGTCCGGCACTTCGCCGCGTTGAACAGCAAATTCATACGCTGAGATACGTCGTTCGGCATCCTCGAAATCACCTGCACTAATCGCCCGCTGTACGGTGTTGGTCAGCAACGCGTACTCAGCCTCTTCTCGCGCCTTGGCAACGCCTTCCGCGCGGGCTCGTTCCCAGTCTGCTGTGGCAGAAGCCTCAATCGCCTCACTTGCCGCTTTGGCTTCCCTGACCGTCGCCAATGCAAGTTCTCGATCGGATCGGACACGATCTAATTCACGAGCTTGCCACAACAGCACGAAGGATGGCACTCCCAAGAGCAGCAACCCAAAAACAATCGCCGATAATGTGGCGATCGCTTGATGCCGCTTAGCCCACTTCCACACGCGTTCTAGCGGTGACACTGGGCGGGCCAGAATTGGCTTGCCATTCAAGAACCGCTGCAAATCATCCCCCAACTCACGCGCTGACGCGTAGCGGTCGGCAGGATCGTGCGCGATTGCCTTCATCGTGATCGTGTCGAGGTCGCGAGGAATCGTCCGCTTCATCTGTTGGGGCGACTTTACTTCAAAGTCACAGATCTTTCGAATCAACTCCGCTCGATCTTTTTCCGCGAACGCGGGCCGCAGTGTGAGCAACTCGTACAGCGTCAGCCCAAGCGAGTAGACATCACTACGCTCATCACGAATCCCCTCGAAAGCCTCGGCGGGTAAATACCGGAGCGAACCAACGACGTTGCCAGTCTCTGTCAGTTGGCTCTCCCCATCCATCAGACGGGCAAGTCCAAAATCCGCCAGCAGGACGCGTCCCGTTTTATCTAGGAGCAAGTTGGATGGCTTGATATCTCGATGCAGGACACCGCGCTGATGCGAAAATTCAAGTGCCGACGACGCTTGAGCAATCATCCGAGCCGCGTGTTTGGGCGTGATCTCACCGTCGGCCGATTCGCCGCTCGCGTCCCGTCGTGAACGAATTAGCCGGTGCAGCGTCTGTCCGTCCACCAACTGCATCGCATAGAACAACACGGTTCCATCTTCGCCGCTACCGTAAACCGAAACGATATTGTCATGCTCCAGTCGACTGGCAGCCTTGGCTTCGAGCTCGAACCGCTGTCGCTGCTCACGGAATCGAACTGGACTAAGCGCAAAAGTCTTCAGTGCAACGCTTCGCCCGAGCTCCGGCTGAATAGCCTCATAGACGACTGACGCGCCTCCGCGACCTAGCTCCCGCACAATTGTGTAGCCACCAATTGATTCCGGTGGAACATCAGTTAGCACGTGAGGTCGACACTTGGATCCGGTATCAGAAACGGATTCAGATTCAGTTTCTCTCGACATGTCGACCGCTGCAGCGATCGTCGATGCATACTGCGGAAATGCGTTAACAAATTGATCGGGAATCGAAGAGAGCCTGCGACTGTTCCTAAGCTCGCAATCCGTCGCGACGAGTTCTCGCAACAGTTGCTGTCGAGCGTGCGCAGGCATGAATTCATCAAGCGACCTGACCACTTGCTTGATCGCTGTATCAGGATCCCACTCTGATTCAAAGCGAACACAGATCTCATCGATACGCAGTAGGATCGCATCCGAGTCGCTTGGCGAATCTTGGTGATGGTGCTCGATCACGATTGCGCGAGTTCCCGCGACCAGACGGAACGTATGAAGTCCAGTCGCCGCTGAACGGTTCGGCGCGTGCAGCTGAGCGCCGCAGCAATTTCATCGTTGGTATAGCCCTCAATTCGAAGCAGCGCGACCTGTTTTACGTCATCGCGAACGAGCAATTGCAGCAGCCGCTCGCACTCTTCTTCCATTTCCATCTGCTGCTCTGGGCATAGTCCCGCCGCCTCACTGTCGAGAGCGATGTCCAGGTCCGACCTCTGCATTGCTCCACCTCTGCGTATCGCAGATTCATGCGTTAGACGGTTGCGAAACTTATTGAGGACAATCGTAGTCAGTAGTTTCCAGACTTCACCGCGGTCCGTCAGATTCTCGTACCGTCCATTTTGAACTGCCTCGCAGAGGGCGTGAAATGCACTCTGAGCCAGATCGTCTTCATCGTAGAGTGTTGCCCTTCCAGAGTGGATGCAATTGCGCCCCATTCGCAGTAACCGTTCTTCGACATACTGCCAAAGCCGAGTCGCGGCCACGCTATCGCCTTTACGCAAGTCTGCCACCCAGCGAGTGACAGCTAAGCCGGACTCTGTGGAAGGTTGAATCGGAATGTTCATGTAAGTTTTCGATGCTGAAAATCTATCGCCACCCGTCCCTGTGCTGGGCCACAACGCAAGAATTTGACGAGTGTTCGGCTACCCGTAAACAGAGTATCTGTAGCCGAGCATAGGGTCAATCAGCGGACAGAATGCTCAACGAAATGCAGGCAGGAGACATCTACCCCCTGAAGAGGGAGCGAGCGTATTGCTTGGTCCTAGCCCCCGCGTCAGTTAGACAGTGAAAGCGTCACTTTAATCTGTGCCGCTGGAGTACCTGAATGGTCGTCACCCTCGACGGTGCTCCTTCACATGAGCAGCAGTGCTTAGCGTTTGAGCACAAACGTAACAGTCTTCGGCGGAAGGCAACGACTTGCGTCACAAGCTTGGTAGCTAACATCAAGTTTCAGACGAACTTCCTGATTCTCTTTACTCAACTCGAAGTCTCGCCACATCACCACTTCATCTTCCCAGATCAATACCGACGGGTCATCGCGACTGGGGTGGCCTACAGCCTGCTGCCATTTCCCCACCGCCTTCAAATTCGAAAGTTCGCTAGTCGCGACTCGAGTTTGGATGTAAGGAGCAGACTTGGGGACGTAGGCATACAGATGCCAGCCCTTTTGAATTTTGGATTTGATAATCAGACGGACTCGAGGCCCATTGCTGGTTGCTACGTTCCGTAACACGCATTTGAATTGAACCGGTGAACCGTCCGACTTCGGAACTTTGATTGCTGCGACAAGCGACTTGAAATCTGATTCGTTCAACACTTGGTGACTGGCGTGTGAACGAAGAGATTCGGGAAGTGCGTTGACGTTCACTAAGAATTTGAAGCCACTGACGTCCGAGAAATAGAGATAGTCGCGATAAGTATTAAGCCAGTGTTGCCACTGATCGGCTTCGCTAAAGTCTTCCTGGGTGTAACGCTTCAACACCCTGAACGCAAGTTCGCTCTGGTGCTCCTTATTGTTGCCAAGCAATCGAACACAATGCTCGAGCAGCTTCACATCATTGTTGGGAATCCCAAGCTGTTTGACATCTGGATCGACATCCAGGTGAAAGCCTCGCCCTTCTTTCGCATCAGGCGAATGGAGAAAAGGCCTGTTTTCTCGATAGTAGTCGACGTACTGATCCCAGTTTTCTCCAAACCGCGACTTCAATGTCTCAGGCAACGATACAAGATCAAGTCTTGTATATTCAGGCATCGGCGGAGCCTTGAGCATCATCTGCTCCTGCTCGCTTAGCTCTCCGCCGTCAGCCTGTTTTTTCCGAAGAGCGCTAAGTTCCTCCTGCCTCGCCTCTCGAATGCCGCCGAGTAATTCCTGCCATCTAGCAAAGCCATCCTTCGACAGCGTGTAGTACAGATCTTCGAGCGTGTCGCGCGAGGTATAGATCTGTTTTTTCGTAATCGCTCGTTGACCACGAAACTGGCTGATGTAATGCAGCGCATTGACGAACACCAGTTTCGCTTCGTCGGTCATGTAAGTCGGAGACGCGGCAAATCCCCAATGGAAGAAACTACCCTGCCTCCCGAGGGCGACGGAATCTACGCCTTTAGAGTTTTGCCCTGACGAAATGAACTCTCCATCAGGCGATACCTCCAGCACTTTGCTTGGTGTGACGACGCCGACCAACATTCCCTTTCCGTCACTGTAACCTTCGGTCTGGACCTTCCACATCGAGATGGTCGGACCTAGCCCCCGTCCAGACGCACGTGTTAGGTACGATGTTTCCGTACGCTTCTCTTGAAAGGTCAACGTCACTTTGTTGGGTGCACGAAAAATTGCATGGTCTGTGCGCAGCCCGTGCGCATAAGCATCCAGGCATACTCACAAGTCATCAAGCAAGAACCCATTTCCGAATTTCCCAACCGTGAAGGGACCAACTTCTCCAATCATCATTGCAGGTTGCGAAAAGTCGTCCGGCAATCGAATTTTTCGATCCCATCCGTAAGCTTGCTTTTGTGTTTCGATCACAGGTGGCTGAGCATCGAAGATCGTCACATCGAATCGGTCCGATAGTTCGATGCGATAGTCGTCGGCCACAATGATTTTGAAGCGATCGAAATGCTCAGCGAGCAATCGGCGGAAAGCTTCCGGCCTTTCCGATCGAAGCTCAGCAAATCGTTCGCGTTCTTCAGTGCTTAGATCTCGCGGAACGCCGTGCGGCCAAGTTGGAACATCCGCCGGCGAAACTGGGCCAGGACCGACATACAGGACGCGGAGCTCGGACTTTTCGACTGCGTTCGCCGTTGCAGCAAAGAGGAGGCAGAATACTAGGCAGAGTGACTCCTGCTTGAAACCACGATTTGGCGACTGGGCTTTCAAGTGACGTTCCTTGCTTAACACATGTCGTTTGTTGACGGTTCCTCATTAGACTACCAAGCAACCGCCGCTTGACAAAACACAACTACCTCGATTGGACGCGTAGTGGATCTTGCTAAAGATCCGGGAGGAGAGGGATCTTTGGCAAGATCCACTACAGCTTTTGATTTTGCCTAACTTCGAACCAATCCTTCTTTCCGGATGTACGACATAATGCGGTCAAAGCTACTCCAAAAATCTGGCTGAGACAGCCTCAGCTCTGGATACCCCGAAATCAGGCAACCGCTGAACTTATACGAAGCAGACTGATCACTTTCCACAAGCCTCGCTCGCTCAGGATTACGCAAAATGTATTCGGCCAGCACTTGCCAGCATCCCGGCGTTCCTGCTCAGTCAAAACGTGGTCATACGCTTGATCCTGAAGTTCGAACCCGATTCGTTTCAAACTCTCGTTCAGGATCTTTCGGAAGTGTTTCATTCCATGCAGCTGATTGCATTTCTCCGTGACACCCATCCAAAGCATGTGACAGTGATCGGGCATCAGACAGAATACCGGGCAGACGAAGCCATAACGAAAACAGCTGTGCGTAAGCAACTCACGAAAGCGATAGAGAAACATCAAGTTCAACCAACCTGTCTCGCGACCGCGAATCGTCGTCGTCCAATGCACAACCGCGTCGCCACAATAGTACTCGGCGTCGAGTCGCTTCGAATGATCGCGTTTGCTCATTCTCGTAGTGGAGCTTGCTAAAGCCCCTGTGGGTCGCTTTTTGAAATGAACTGAATCTATGAAGACAAGATTGATGAAGTCCGGATCTTTGGCAAGATCCACTACGTTCATCTGTCTTCTGAAAGGAAATCCAGCCTATCCACTTCTTCTTGCTTGAGCTGATCCATTTGCACAGGAAGCCAAAGCGACGTGTTGGGTACGAACGTGACAATCACAAGGGCGACGAGCATCGCAACATAGAATGGCAGCAGCGGCCGCACCACGTTCGCAATCGTCGTTTTGCCGACCTTGCAACCAATGAATAGACACGTCCCAACGGGTGGCGTACACAGTCCAATCGAAAGATTCACGATCAACATCATCCCAAAGTGAATGGGATGCATGCCTAGCTCTTGAGCAACCGGCAGGAAGATCGGTGTGAAGATCAGAATCGCGGGCGTCATGTCCATGAACGTGCCCACGCAAATCAGCAAAATGTTAATCGCGACCAAGATCACCACGGGATTGTCGCTTAGCCCCAGCAGCAACGTGCTCACCGTCTGTGGGATATTCGCGAGCGTAAGGATCCAACTCAATCCCGCACACGAGGCAATCAATAGCATCACGACAGCAGACGTGATGCAGGTGTCGCGAAGAATCGCAGGCAACTCTACCAATTTGATTTGTCGATAAAGGACGACAGACAACAAAAACGCATAAACAACCGAGATAGCAGCAGCTTCGGTAGCGGTGAAGATCCCGGCGAGGATTCCTCCGATCACGATAATGACCATCAGCAGTGTCAAGAACGCACGCCGAAAAGTCACAAAGCAAGCTAGGCAACCCGCGACCAAAAGCGCAGCCATAACCGCGGCCGCCATCCAATTGGACTCGCTCATAAGGACGGCAACCACGAATCCAGCGATCACTCCGAACGCCGTCCAACGCTTCCACTTTGGAATTTCAAATGGTTCTCCTCGAAAGCCTTTCGCAAGCGATACGCCGGCTGCGGCGAGCATAATGCACAGGCCCGTCAGAATGCCGGGAATGAATCCAGCCATGAACATGGCCGCGATCGAAACCGAACCTGCCGCAACTGAGTAGACAATCATTACGTTGCTGGGCGGAATCATCAGACCGGTCGTTGCCGCGGTCGTGGTCACCGCGACATTGAAATCGCGATCGTATCCCTTTCGGTTCATTTCCGGGATCATGAATCCCCCGATCGACGAAACGGCAGCGGCCGACGAACCAGAAA
>CAYQMZ010000140.1:7795-12521 GCA_964418725.1 uncultured Pirellulaceae bacterium | reverse complement strand
GATATAGACTTGCCGGCGACCATCGACTCGCACCAAACTAGTCTGAGTCAGATTGGAGTCTGTTGGGGTGGCTACGTCTTCTAGGAATGCCGAGTTTCCTGTTTCGCTGCGTAGCGGAATCTTGCCCATCTGATTGACGGTCGAGTGAATCGCGTTGGATCCAATGGCATAGGTTGTGTCACCAAAAGTGGCTTGCCCTGTGGGCACAAACACGTTGTAGTCATCCATCGCCTCCATAACCGCCAGCGGGCTTAGACCTCGAGCGGCCATGGCGTGCCGGTTCACATAAGCGATGATCGCGCGGAGCTTCCCGCCGTGGACCGCCGGCGCGTTGGCTCCAGGCATTCCCATGATCATATTTCTGACTTCATACCGCCCCACATCGTAGAGCGTTGATTCTGTATGCTTTTTACTGTCGAGCGCAACAATGCAAACCGGAGTCGTCCCCGTTGGATCGAATGGCAGGATGACGGGAGGATCGGTACCCGGAGGCATACTCTTAGCAGCCGCGGTGGCCAGCGAGTTAACCTGCGTCAGGGCGCTGGTTGGATCGACACTGTCACCGAAATAGTTGCGAACGATACTTGCCCCTTGAATCGAGCGAGATTCTTGCCTCGTTCGCCCCGCAGCCTGTCCCGTCTGTCGTTCCAGTCGACTGGTGATGTTCTTCTCGACGGACTCTGCGGGCATGCCGTTATAGAAGGTCAGCACCTGTACCGCCGGCGAAAGGTTCACTGGCAAGATGTCGACCGGGATCGAACCAATGCACAGTCCTCCCAATACAACGATGCCGATCGCGACAACGATCACCGTGCATGGCGCAGACAATGAACTGCGAATGAGGTTGCGAAGCATTTGACTGGTTCCTCGGATTTCCGACTATTAGGACAGAGTCAAATATGCCTTTGCCTTTTGTGCTTGTCCGCTCAAAAACAGTGTGAAAGTTGGCGGAAGATACCTCATGGTCAGCGATATGTTGAAATAAAACCACAAGGCAACTGCGCCCAATACCGTGTCGTACACTTAGGACAAGCGTAGATCTCAGGACCCGATTTGACTTGCAAGTCTTTGTCAAGTTGGCGCCGGAGAACTTCCTAGTGGTCACTTCGAATCTAGAAGTCGCCATGCGCGTCATCACTGTGTCCGTTCGTGGCGCAACAGCGCAAGTGTCGTGGAAGTACGCTTTGTCAAAGCAGCATTGTATTTAGCCACAGTGAGAGACCGTGTCCAATTCAGATAGTACCGTCGTAGTCGGGCAGCGTGCGTCCGATCGACGACAAGATAGTTCAGGTCCAACATATAATCGTCGAAAATCTGATCGCAGCTTGATGCATCGCCTTGGTGTGACGCCGCTGACGCTGCTCATTGCCGTGTCCTTGGTGGCGTGGATTGTCTTTTGGAGTTTTACCGAACCAAGGGGTGAAGCTCATCTAGCCAGCTATCAGTCTCGCAAGTTCGATAGACAGGTTGAAGTGAGTTTAGTGGCGCCGACCAAGGGCGGTTTGCCACGCAAAATCACACAGACTGGCACGCTTGAGCCACAAGAAACGGCCAAGCTCTCGACTCGCGTTTCCGGTTACATCAAGTCCTTCGCATTCGACATCGGTGACTATGTCGAAGAAGGCGACGTCGTTGTCGAAATCGAGGCAGAGGAGCTGCTGAAAGACGTTGAGAAGCAAGCGGCTCGATTGGAGCAAGCGGAGAGTCGCGTTGTTCAATTCCGGGCGCAAGTAAAGACGGCTGCTGCTGATCTGGAGGCGTCGATTGGATGTCTGAAACAGACAGAGGCCGAAATCTTGCGTTACAAGGCGCAAGCCGAGTTACGACAAAAGCAACTCAAACGCATCCAACTGTTGGTTGCCGACCGCGCCGTCGAAAGCAAGCTTGCGGACGAAAAACGATTCGAATTAGAAGCCGCGAAAGCTGGGGTCGAGTACGCGAAAGCTTCGCGAATCGTCGCCGAGGCCGAGGTCAATGCGATTCGTTCTCGTGTCGATAAAGCCGAAGCAGACGTGTTGGCGGCAAAGGCCGATGTCCGTGTGGCTCTCACCGATCTAGCCAGAGCGCACGTGATGGCCAACTACTGCCAGATCCGTTCCCCGTTCGCTGGAGTCGTAACGGCCCGAAACTATGATCGCGGTGAATTCGTACAGACTGCGTCAAACGGCGGGAAAGCCTTCTTGCTGACGATCGCTCGTACGGACCACATGCGAGCCGTTTTGCAAGTTCCTGCCCCGGACGTACCGTTCGTTCGTCCCGGTCAGACGGCTGACGTCGAAGTCAGTGCGTTGGGCGGACGAATTCTGAGTGGAACTATTTCACGCATCGCACACAACTCGGATCGACGTACTCGCACGATGCGAGTTGAGGTGGACCTGCCGAATCCAGACAACGCCTTGGCTGGTGGTATGTATGGTGCGATCACGATCGAAGTACCCGCACCAGAGAATCAACTGACTATTCCCCGTGCTTGTTTTGTTGGTCGAACGCTCAATGGTAAGGGACGGGTTTACGAGCTGGTTGATGGCCGGTTGAATCTGCTGACCGTCGGGATCGGCCGGTCAAATGAATCGAAGGTCGAGATTCTGGAAGGCTTGTCCACGGACAGCAAGGTTGTTCTGGCCAGTCGTACCGAATTCGCCGAAATGCGGGACGGACTCGCGGCGTTGCCTCGACAACCGAAAGCTGACCCGAACTCGTTGTTGGATTCAACCACGGTACTAACGAATCACGCATCGAAGTCGCCGGCGCTGTCGACTCACTAGTAGAGCTGCGAGAGTCGCTGTTCTAGTGAACTGTTCGCTTGTGCGTTTACAGCGACAGCGCGACGATGATTGCCATGGCATTCCAACAGAGATGCCAAATCGCCAGCGGCCGCCAGGCGTTTACTTGCTCAAACCAAGTCGCTGTGATGTAGCCCAACGCCAAAGCCTAGATGAATTGACTGGGACCGTAACGCAAGTGGATCAGGGCGTAGGACAGACTCGCCACAACAGTCGCAGAACTGGGGCCAAAGTTACGTCGAACGCGTGCTTGGATGTGTTCGCGTAGTATGTATTCGACGACAACCGAGTACACGGCGATGATTGGCAAATAGAGCAACCAGTTATCGCCGCCAGATTTCCAGTGGTCGACTTCCCTGAGGTATGGGCCGACTCCGTCGGTTCCTAGTAATCCCGATGCGGTGAGCAATAAGAGCGGAATTGTTGTCAATGCAGACCACCGAAGCCAGCGGACGACCGAGAGGCGGACGGAGGTTTGTGCGGGTTCGACGCGTGCAGATTTTTTGCGTTTGGGTAACGTCGAAACTGCCGCGCGAGTTGGCTGATCTGCGGCGGCGAGTCTCTCGAGGGCTGACCGCCAACTTATGCAAGCTCAGCGATGCGATCGATGACGCGCTGCGATGCTTGTCCGTCACCGTACGGACTGGTCTCGATTTGATAGCGAGCGTATTCCGCGTTGTCGGAAAGCAATGCCGAGGCGCGACTGATGATCTTTTCAGCCTCAGTGCCGACGAGTTCCACGGCACCCGCATCAACGCCCTCGGGACGTTCCGTATTGTTCCGCGTCACCAGAACAGGTCGCTGCAGCGACGGTGCCTCTTCCTGGACGCCGCCTGAATCCCTAATGATCAGCGTACTGCGATCCATCAGCCAAACGAATTCCGGATACGGCGCAGGCTCGATCAAATAGACGTTTTGCAAGCCGTCCAGCTCTGCATTGACCGTCTCCCGGACCCGTGGGTTTAGGTGCACCGGGTAGACAATTGCGACATCGGGGAAACGACTAGCTAGTTCTCGAATCGCTGAGCAAACTTGCTGCATGCCATCGCCGAAATTCTCTCGCCGGTGGCCAGTCATCAGCACCATGCGGCGATCGCCGAGCCACTCGTACTTTTTCGGCCACGGAGCATCCGCACTTTTTTCCCTCTTCAGCGTCCAGAATAGAGCGTCAATGACAGTGTTTCCCGTCACCACGATTTGCTCTTCGGGAATACGCTCGCGAAGTAAATTGTCACGAGCCCAAGTCGTCGGTGCACAATGAAGCTTCGTCGTCAGCCCCGCGACGCGGCGATTGAATTCCTCTGGCCATGGTGACAACATGTCACCGCTGCGAAGGCCTGCTTCGACGTGGACGAAGTCTAATCCGCGATAGAAGGCAACGAGCGATGCCGCCATGACCGTGGTGGTATCGCCTTGAGCGACAACGCAGTTTGGCTGTGTCGATTCGATCGCTTCGTCGAGTTGAGCGATACAGCGGCTGGTGAGTCCCGCCAACGTCTGGTTGGGAACCATCAGGTCTAAGTTGACGTCGGCCTTGATGTCAAAATAGTCAGCCACTTGTTGCAGCATTTCGCGATGCTGCCCGGTGAAACAAACGATAGGTTGAACTCGGTCATCTGCATCGCAGGCGTGGATGACCGGAGCCATCTTGATTGCTTCGGGACGCGTACCAACAACAAGGAAAACTCTTTTGGTCACTTAACCTAAACCGCCCTTTCGTGTGAATCTCCCCGGCACTCCGTACACGAAAGAGTCTGGTGGAACATCTTGTTGGACCGTCGAGTTTGCACTGACCTTCGTGCGTGCACCCACTCTTTTCGCGACGACGACAGTGGCGTGAGTGCTCATGTAAACATGGTCCTCAATTGCGCTAAAACCATTTAGCGTTGCATAAGGAGCCAGTAGGCAGCAGCGACCGACTTCAACATCGTGTCCAACGCTGG
>CAYQMZ010000140.1:6102-7785 GCA_964418725.1 uncultured Pirellulaceae bacterium | reverse complement strand
TAGTTCAGGTGCACCTGGTCGGCAACTCTCGCCGTATTGGATACCACTGCGTAGGGATAGATTACCGCGCCTTCGTCGATCGTGGCGGTACTGGCAATGAACGCCGTCGGGTGAATGTAAGATGCAAACTTTCCACCACGGTCTGAAATCATCCGCGTCAGTCTTTCGCGGGCGTCCATGTACCCGATAGCCAGTAAGAAGCGATCTGATTCTTTGGGCTCGTAGTCTTCTGGGGATCCAACCAATGGGCCAAGCTGTAGTGCTTTCTCGTCGGCTTGGTCGGCCAGAAACCCCTTGAAGTTGTACTCATCCTTGGAGAAGGCGTCCCAGAGCATGACGTGCAGCTCGCGGCCAAACCCGCCGGCACCCATGATGATTAAGTCGAGCTTTGCCATGTGTGCTGTTGCTTTGCTATTTCTGGCTGGCTTTGGAATACACGTCTACCAAGTCGCCCAACGTCCTGGCCGTTGCCGAGCCGTCGCGAAACGGATCGACCCCAAACTCTTTTTCAAGTGAGACAACCAATACAGCGAGGTCCAGAGAATCGAGACCGATTTCGCCAGTGAGGGCGTCCGAATCCTGAGGCGTCAGTTCTTCACGGCCCAAATCAGTGCGAACCTTGTTGATCGTTTTGACCAGGACCTGGCGAACTTCGGGGGCATTAGACATTGAACGGATCTCGTGAGAGCGACTTGATGCGGACTATGATGGACGTTCGAACGCCGCGAGACAATATCGGCTAGGCGGACGAAGCGGCAACGTTTTCTGATTCAGTTGTTACATCAGGCGTGGGGTTGCCTGTGAACTTTTCCATTGTGGCGGAATGTTCGCTGTTGATATCGCTGCCGCGAAAGACCTTGCCCAGCGTGAGAAATAGGATCTTCATGTCCAATGTAAATCCGCGATGATCCACATAGTGAACATCCATGTTGAAGCGTTCGGGCCATGCGACCGTATTTCGGCCATTAACCTGGGCCCATCCGGTGATGCCAGGGCGAACCTCATGGCGACGGGCTTGATGATCGTTGTATAGCGGGAGGTATTCGGTCAGCAGCGGTCGTGGACCAATTAGTGACATGTCGCCTTTGATGACGTTCAGAAGTTGCGGCAGCTCGTCCAAGCTGGTCTTCCGAAGCAGCCGACCAGTCGCTGTTAATCGCACTTCGTCGGGCAGTAGCTCGCCATTTTCGTCGCGACCGTCCGTCATCGACCGGAATTTTTGAACGGCGAAAATCTGTCCGTCTTTTCCAGCACGTCGCTGCTGAAAGAGAACGGGACTTCCAAGTTTCCACCGAACTAGCAATGCCGTAAGCAGCATGATCGGCGACAGCAACAACAACGCGGTTGTCGCGGCGATCAAGTCAAAGGCGCGTTTTCCAAAGCGTCGGTACATGGCTCGTCTACGCCGTCCTCAATCTGCTGGCGGCTACTTGTTTGCGTATTCTGCAATTGCGTCCTGCAGAACGCCAGCCAATTTGTTGGCCAGTTTTTCCCTGGAGAACTCTCGTTCAGCGAGTGCTCGAGAATTCTGTCCCATCGTGGCACGCATGTCCGGATTGTCGGCCAGTTTCTCGAGAGCATTCGCGAGCGCTTCTGGATTTTGTGAATCCACACTAAATCCACAACCGTTGTCCTCGATCGTTTCTCCCAACCAACCGGGAACATTAATGATGATCGGTCGAC
>CAYQMZ010000140.1:1495-6092 GCA_964418725.1 uncultured Pirellulaceae bacterium | reverse complement strand
CCAAACCGTCGAACATTTTGTTCGGTGACCAAGTTACTTCTTTCGAAGCCCGATAAATGGTCAAGCAAATGTCGCACGATGCCACCAGCTGTGCAACCACGCCTTTGTCGGGGACGGGATCAGAAAACACAACATTGTCTAGCTGTAGTGAGGCGACCTGCTCTTTGTGGGCTTCTTTGCGGCCGCCGCCGCCGTGGAGCACAACGACGATGTCGTCTCTGCCGCGGTCTGCGAGGATTTTGGCGGCATCAATGGCGTATTCCAAATTGTTCGCCATGCCCATGCCGCCGAAATAGATCGCTGCGATCCGATCTCCCAGACCAAGACGCTCACGACCAAACTTGCGATCAAGTTCTGGATTGAACAAGCCAATGTCTGAGGCATTGGGGATCATGGCAACGTGTTCGGGGGAAATCACGCCGGTCGAAACGACACCTTCCTTCATCCCGGGCGAAAGTGCAACGACGCGGGTGGAGGCCCCGTAAATCTTTCGCTCAAGATGTCGCATCCAGGCGATCACAAGGGGATTTTTCAGTACCCCCAAATTGATTAATGCCTGAGGCCAAAGGTCTCGGACCTCGAAAACATGTGGCACATCGAAATGCTTTGCCAAATGAAGACCGGCCAGTCCGATGGTTAGTGGCGTGTGGGATGAAAACACGACATCCGGTTTTGGCAGTTTGCGTCCGACTCGCTTCGCCACGCGGACGAAGTTCAGGAAGCCAAGCATTCGTCGGTAACCGCTGTGTTTGGTGATGGTCAGCGGATTTGCATTCGCCGCGCGAATTGGGACGCAGTGAATGCCCTCAAGTTCGACTTCCTTATAGAGTTCGTTCGGCTGCAGCGACAACCGTGGTTCGTTTTCGACTCCGGAACAGATCATCGTGATCTTGTGGCCGGCCTCGAGCAAGAACTTCGAAAACTCGTACGACCGATTACCCGTGTAGCCACGGTGGGTCGTAAAGTGCTGATGCATGTAGAGAATGTGCATCGCAGTCAAACACCTTCTTCAAGGTCACGAATCATTTCGAATGCCCAATGGTCGCGGGCCAGTTCGGTCGTGCCTTGAAGATTTAAGAATGCGTAGTTGCTGTATTTGGGGTCGTGGTAGTCCGTCACCTTACCGCAGGCAATCGCGTCCAAAACCTGCTCGATCCCTTTGTCGATCGTCCACTCAGGTTCGTAGCCCAGTTGCTCTTGAATCTTGCTGAAATCAACGCGGTAGTTTCGTGCGTCGGTGCCTGAGTCGTCTACCAGGAGCTTTGCCGAAATGACCTTCTGGTGAATCATTTCCCCAACTTCAAGGATCGTGTGATTCTGTTCGTTGGAACCAACGTTGAAGATCTCGTTGTGCACTGCTTCACGCGGTGACGAGATCACTGTCTTGATCGCACGGGCCGCATCCATCACGTGTACGAAGGGACGCCATTGGTTGCCGTTGAACACAGTGATCTTGCCGTCGACTTTCGCTTTGGCCGCCAGCAAGTTGACGACAAGGTCAAAACGAGTTCGTCCGGACAAACCGTAAATGGTGGCGAATCGAAGGATGGTTGGCGAGAAATTGTCGTCAGCCATATCCAGCAAAACGTGCTCCGATGCCAGTTTCGTATTTCCGTACAGGGAAACAGGCTTGGCCATGGAACGTTCGTCGAGCATCTCGTCACATGCCCCGTACACCGAACAGGTGCTGGCAAAAATGAATCGCTTGACGCGAAGATCCTTTGCGGTGTGAGCGATGCTTCGAGTTGACGTAAGGTTGACGTCAACGGTCAAGCCTTCGTCTAGATTGCAGGCCGGGTCGCCAACGATGCCTGCCAAATGAACGACCGTGCCGACGTCTTGCATCGCGCGGCCAAGCAAGCCGGATCGAAAGTCGGCTCGCATGATTTCAAGGTTCGGATGGTCTTTGACAGGCTCCAGTGGTTCCTCGCCAAATAACATCGCGTCCAGAACACGAACTTTGAAGCCATCACGCAGCAGTTGTGGAACGAGCGCGCTGCCGATATATCCCGCTCCGCCAATGACAAGGATTCGGTTGTCTGCATCCGTATCCGCGGCCAAGGTAGCCTGAGTCGTACCGTCTGTGCCGAACCGCTGCCATACGCGAATAAAGGTTCTCGCGCCGATCAGTAATGCAAGGCTTAGCCCATATGTGATCGCCAGTGCACCGCGTGGGAAATCGGATCGTGGGCGGACGACTTCACCTTGGCCCAAGAAATACTGTACGGCGGCGTACGCCAGGAATCCGACCGTGACTGCCTGGACGACTGCGACGATTTTGTATCGTCCCATATAGAATCGCCGTCGCGTGTAAACGCCACACAATGCGAGCGAGATCAGACAGAATCCCGTCAGCAGGAACGAACGACTTAGCCAGATTAATACGTAGTCCGTCGCGATCGTCCTCAGTTCATCCGTGCCCTCAGGATTTTGGAACACATAGACAATGAGGTAGCGAGCGATCAGCGCAACCAGTACCGCGACCTGGATTAGCACAAAGTCGGTGCCCAATCGCAGGAGTGAAGCGGGATGCAGCGGATTGCTTGTGCGTTTAGTCAATGTTCGATTGCCCTGGGCTTCGATGGCGTTGAAAAGATCTTATGCGAGTTGCGTCACGCTGTGGACGGTGCTGGTTTCGGGTCAACTGGTGTTTCTGTGTCTACTGTCTTCTTGGCTTCGTTTTCATGCTGTTCCAAAACGTCGGCCAGTTCCTGTTCGAGCGGCTTAATGAGTTCTGCGAACTCTGCCAAGATCGGCGCCACCGAACCACCGTTCTGTACGCCGGTGACGGAAAGTGTACCAACAACGGTATTGTCAACGATCAACGGGACCTCGGCCGTCCATCGACGATCAGCACGCGTTCGTGATCTGCGTTGCCAGGTTGCGAAGAAGTCCTCGTGCAAACGCGGCAGATAAAGGTTCAATCGGATTCGCATGAGATTGAAGTTCTCTGCCGATTCGATCAGCGTCTCCCAAACCTGTTCCCACTGCACGGTGCCTTGCAGTCGCACACTGGAAGAACGCGGCTCTTCGCCAGGGAAGAATCGACGACCGAATCCCGCGATTCGATTGTTGAGAAGCATCAACTCAGAATGCCCAAACAGTCGGTTGCCAATCAAAATCGCGAGTACGATCCCAAATGCAATCAGACCGCCAAACGGCTTTTCAAAGTACACGCCCAGCATGGACCCAATGCACGTGAGTGCACACAGCCCAGAGATCAAGTAAAGCGCCTGCTGGTTGCTGAAGTTTTGCGTAAGTAGTCGGTGGTGGATGTGGCCTCGGTCGGTCGCATAGAGGCTTCGTCCGGTCAACTTGCGTCGGATCAACGCCGCGGCCGAATCGATGAAAGGGATTGCGAAAATTGCCAGCGGGGTGGCGATAGCCAATGAGGTTGTGGACTTAAGCTCACACCGAATGGCAAGACTGCCGAGCACGATGCCGATCAGCATGCTGCCCGAGTCACCCAAGTAGATACGTGCAGGTGGCCAGTTGTGTCGAAGGAATCCGAGCAAGCTTCCTGCCATGGCAAACGCAACGATCGCCTCGAGGAAGTTGTCGGTCATGATCGCCATCACACCGATGCTCATGCTGAAGATGAAGCCAATGGTGGTGGCCAGGCCATCCATGCCGTCGATCAGGTTCAGCGAATTTGTGGCAGCGATGATCCAAAGGATGGCAATCGGAATCGCCAGATGCAGCAACGGAAGTGGATGGCCCAGCACGTCGATGCTGTCGAACATGCGGTCGGACCCTTGCCCCACAACGATGGCTGCCGCCACCAGTTGCCAACCAAGTTTGGTGACACCTCGCATGTTGTAGAGGTCGTCGTACAGCCCCACGACGCACATCAACACGGCGGCAATTCCGAGTCCGACTAGCGAGGTTAACGCTGCATCCAGATCGTATTCGCCTGGGTAGACCCTCTCCGGATCGTACAGAAATGCCACCAGCCCGATGGCAATCAAACTGGAAATCAGTACCGCGACGCCACCGCCTAAAGCGACCGGTGCTTTGTGGCTTTTGCGATGACCGTCTGGGCGATCTACAAATCCCAGTCGTTCCGACAGATCACGCACTCGCGAGGTAACGAATAGGCTGCCGAACAGTGCAAAGTAACCCACCATGACAGACAACAAGGCGAACGCATTGCCTGGTTGTTTGGCGTAATCAAGGATGGATTGCAAGGAATTCATAGAGACCAGCACGCCGATGGCTGTACGTTTGCAGAGAGATACTCAGTTAATCGGCTCGAACGGCCGAGTGCTTTGTCACGGCTAATTTTCAGGTTGTGTTACGCTGGCTCGGCCAGTGTAAGTCATGTTGACTCTTTTGCTTGTGGCAACACTGCGTAGCCGGTGCCACCCTCATTCTTTGCTGTGACGAAGCACTAGTGAAAGGAATCGGTTTCTTTACGCACCAGCAAGCTGCACGGTTTGCAATGAACCTTCGTTTACCAATTAAAGCAGCGAGCCCAACACCCGTCAATTTATCGGATAGGAGCAATGCGAATAGCTCACGCAGGGCTAGTAATTGTCGCAATTCTGGCGAATATTCCGCTGCAGGAAGTATTACCGGATGCTACAGAACGTGCTCA
>CAYQMZ010000140.1:0-1485 GCA_964418725.1 uncultured Pirellulaceae bacterium | reverse complement strand
GGCGCACACCACCTGTCTAGTTGGTGACAGCTTGCCCAGCTCCTGAAATCCAACAAATCCGGATCTTCCCCCGCTCTTCGCAGAGTTTTCAAGAATCTTGAGTACTTCTGTTGGAAATTCATGTTGTTACAGTGTGGCGACTGCGAGAGGCAACGCGGACGTCACAGAACAGGGCACGAGCAAACCACTGGGGCAAGGCGGTTGGCTCAATCAGAGGAACAGGAACATCTATGTCAATTATCAACGATCCGACCAGCAGCGGTTCACTTTCGACTACCGGCTCACTCTCAACGCAATTCATTCCCGCCAGTGGTCAAGTACCAAAGCAACTGCACCGCATTGCAACGGTTCGTCATCAACAAGGCATGTCTCTGCGAAGCGTGTCACGGCAAATGGGTCGCACCATGTCGACCGTTCGTATGCAGGAAGACGAAACCCAGGATCTGCGACTGAGTGATCTGCGTCGTTGGCAAAAGGTGCTTGGTGTGCCGCTGCAAGATTTGCTGGTCGATGAGTCGCCTCAGCTTTCACGTCCAGTTATGGAGCGAGCCCGTATGGTTCGCCTGATGAAGACGGCTGCTGCATTGCAGGACGCGGTAACCGAAGAAGGCCCGAAGCGAATGGCGACCATGCTTGTTCAGCAACTGGTTGAAATCATGCCAGAACTAGAAGACGTCAGTGCTTGGCATTCCGTTGGGCAACGACGCAGCCTTGATGAGTACGGCCGGATCGCTGAGCGACGAATCAGTGACGAATTCTTCGGTGGCGACTAAAGACCGACAGCAAACAATCGCCCGCGGTGATCGCGGGCAAACCGACCTCTCTCCCTGTCGCGCGACTTAAACGATGCCAACGTTTGAGTCGCTTTTTTTATTTGGGATGGGAGATCGAAGAGTCGGCGGCGATCTGTGCTCTGACTAGCTTTAGCGGAACGAAACGCCAAGCTTAGACTCCAACGCCTTCAGCAGTTTGGCATGAGCTTTGTCGGCGTTCTTCGATTCCAGCGTCTTCGTGTTCGATCGATACGTGACCGTGTACGCAAGCGACTTCATTGAAGCATCCATCTTCTCGCCCGTCGCGTCAGCGAATACGTCGCACAACGCGTAGCTCTCCAGCAAGTCCTCTTTGTAGCCACGGAAGAAGTCGTTCACGACCTGATTGGGGACAGTCGCGTCAATTTCCATCGCAACATCCCGCGTGATCGCAGGGAATTGTGAGATCGACTGGTGCTGTGCTGGTTTCGCGAGAAGCTTTTCGATCGTCTTTAATCTCAGTTCGGCGACAAGCACGGCCGGGTAACCAATCTTGCGAGCTTGGGCTGGAGTACATTGACCGAGCATCCCGAGCTTCGTCTTGTTGCCCGACAATCGAACGGTCACGTCAGCCGCCAGTGCCAGGTTTTCGTCACTGAGTGCGTCGATCGACAGTTCGGCATTCGGCAGTAACGCCTCAATGACGCCTCGAAGGTCGTGAACGCTCAGCGAA
>CAYQMZ010000139.1:5379-12532 GCA_964418725.1 uncultured Pirellulaceae bacterium | reverse complement strand
GTCGAATGAGCGGGCCAATCTTGGTCGACAGATCCCAGACGGATCCGACCTTGAGGCTTCGCACAGCATCGGCAAGCGTCTCGCGAAAGACTTTGTCCTCATAGACTTCTTCTTCCAACAGCAACAACGAAGTTGCACTGCACTTCTGCCCGCCATGCCCAAAGGCCGAATGCAGCACATGCTTGATTGCTAAATCTCGATCGGAAAGTGCCGTTACGATTGTCGCATTCTTCCCGCCAGTCTCTGCAATCAAATGCAAGCCAGGTCGATCGGCCAGCATTGTTCTAGCCGTCTCGGTTCCGCCCGTAAGAATCACGGTGTCCACACGTGGATCTTCCACCAACTGACGCCCGCCGGTCGCTCCCGAACAAGGAATTAACTGCAGCACCTCACGCGGGACACCCGCATCCCACAGGCACTTTGCGATCAGGTACGCGGGCAACACGGTGTCACTCGCGGGTTTTAAGATCACCGCATTCCCAGCCGCCAGTGCAGACACCACACCACCACACGGAATCGCAGCAGGAAAATTCCACGGGCTGACAACAACCGTCACACCACGAGGGCGACACGAAACTGATTTTCGCTTTAGCAAAGCATCAACGGTTAACGGGTAGAACTCCGTGAAGTCAATTGCCTCACTGATTTCCGGATCTGCCTCCTGAATCGTCTTGCCACCGTCTAGCATCGACGCCCCGATAAGATCCGCGCGGCGTTCCCGCATCAACTGGGCCGCCGCACGCAACAACTCGTGCCGATGCTCCAAACTGCTCGTTCGCCAACCCGTGGGATCCTTCGAGGCACACTGAATCGCCTGGTCGATTTGCTCTCGCGTTGCCTTCTGATAGCGACACGAAACAACTTCTGTCCGTGACGGATCGAAGGACTCCGCCTCACCTTCGCTTGCTGCCACTTCTTTCCCGGCAATCCACAGCGGCACGTTCGTCGCTTCAGCCCCGGATTTGGCCTGCCACTTTTCTACGATCGACGCCGCCCATTGTGCATGGTGTGCCTGCGCCCAGTCTGTGTCCGGCTCGCCTTTGAACTCGGACCAATGCGAAGCCATCGGTGGCTGACATGGAGGCTGACTTCTGTCTTGCTGCTTCCGAGGCTGCACACTGACGTGTTCAATCTGCCCGAACGCTTCACGGAATCCAGCAGCGAGTTGATTCCAAGTTTCGCTGTCAGGTTGTAGCTGAAACGCGTGCCGCAAGAAGTTTTCCTCGCCGGTGTTTTCATCGAGGCGACGAACGAGATAGCCGATTGCGTTGAGGAATTCCTCGCGACGACATGCCGGAGCGTACAGCAGCATCGAATTGGACGCTTCGAAGATCGCACGTCGCTGGTGGTTGGCCATGCCTTCCAACATCTCAAACTGCACGTTATTGAGTGCGTCAAATTCACTGGCCCACAGAATGGCTAACGAAATATCGAACAAGTTGTGCGATGCGATCCCGACTTGAACGATGCCCTCTTGAGCTCCCTGCAGCAACTTGCGCAACATCTTCTTGTAGTTTGCGTCCGTCTCCTGCTTGGTCGAATACGGAGCCATCTCCCAGCCGCCAATGGAAGCTTCAACCCGTTCCATTTCCATGTTCGCGCCTTTGACCAATCGAATCGTCAGCGGCCGGCCACCCTGCGATACTCGTCGGCGTGACCAATCCAGGAGCTTTTCCAACACCAGGTACGAATCCGGCACGTAGGCCTGCAAAGCGATACCCGCTCGCACATCGTCCATCCCTTCGCGCGATAGAGCTCGACACATCGCATCCACAGTCAAATGGAGATCGCGATACTCCTCCATGTCCAAGTAGACGAACTTGGTTGTTTCTCGACCGTCGCTGTGCCGAAAAGTGGAGCGACTTGCAGCGCGATAAAGTACCTCCAATCGGTCCGCAACGATGCGGATCGTTTCTTCTCGCGCAATAGAGGAAACCTGGGAATAGATGGTGGTGATTTTCACCGAAACGCATTCCACGTCCGGCATTGCAAGCGCCGCGCTATAGCGAAGAAGTCGTCGTTTTGCTTCATCTTCCCCAAGAAGCGATTCGCCTAGGAAGTTCACGTTCATGCGAACTCCTTCTTGCTGCCGCTGGCGCAGGTGCTGCGTCAGCATTTCTTCTTCGGCTGGCAGAATGACGTTCGCAGTTTCCTTACGCATTCTGTCCTTCACGAGAGGAACAGCGACCCCGGGCAGATACTCCCCAAAGGACTGAAAGCCGAACAACATCGTTCGTTCCAGCGGACTGAAGAATCGCGGAACACCCTGCAAATCCAGGATGTAGGTAAGCTGGTCTGCGACACGAGCCGGCGTCAACGTGCGAAATGCCTGGTCCGTCATTTCCACCAGGGTCGCTTTGTCTTCCGGTTGACCAATCATCCGGTCCAATTCAGCTTGCTGGCGTCGTTCCTGCGGAGTTTGCAATTCCTGAGAACGCTCCAACAGTTGCCGTGCGATACTGATCGCTTTAGCCACATCGTTGTCACCAACGGCGTTTGCAATCAGCTTTTCGACCGTAAGCCCCGACCCTGATTGACTCATGGGTGTCTCCCTCTTTCTATGCAGCCATTTCCGCGATCACGCACACCATCCACGGCGTCTTTCAGTATATGATCATTACCAGAAGTAACGCAGTGCGATCACACTGAAACATCTGACTCGCTGGCATCTCGCATCAAGCCGACCGTGCGTACTTTCTAGGATTTGTCGGCAAAGAAACCCAAGAACTAGGCGTCATGGTTAACTTCTCATTTCCGTTGGACAATCGAGTAACTGGGCACCGCCACTGCTTCGCCAAGCAATGCGTCCTCGCCCTATTTTGCATGCTGGCTGCGGAGCTTTACGCCGCAGATAAACCGAATGTGCTGTTTATCGCCGTCGACGATTTGAATTGCGCACTGGGCTGCTACGGAGATCTGGTCGCCAAGACGCCCAACATTGATCGTCTTGCGGCAACCGGCGTTCGTTTCGATCGAGCCTACAATCAGCTCCCGCTTTGCAATCCGACGCGGGCTTCGTTGATGACCGGGCTCAGGCCCGATCAGTTACGCGTCTATGATTTGGATGCTCACTTTCGAGACACCGTCCCCAACGTCAAAACGCTTCCACAAGCCTTTCAAGCAGCTGGCTACCATGCAACGCGAGTTGGCAAGATTTACCACTACAACGTTCCGGCTTCGATTGGCACGAACGGGTTCGACGACCCTCCATCATGGAACAAGACGATCAATCCCATCGGTCGCGACAAGAAAGACGAAGCACTGATCTTCAATGCCGAGCCCCACCGAAAGATCAGCGCCGCGCTGAGTTGGCTGCAGGCAGAAGGCGACGATGCCGAGCAAACGGACGGCATGATCGCGACGGAAGCAATACGTATGCTGGAGACCTATGGACGGACTCGGAAGCCAGCGACTTCAAAAACCAACAAGCAGCCGTTCTTCCTGGCAGTCGGATTCTTCCGGCCGCATACACCGTACGTCGCGCCGAAAAAGTACTTCGGCATGTACCCGCTGCAGGAAATGCGACTTCCATACGCACCGTCGGGAGATCGAGACGACATCCCTGTGGCAGCGTTCGCACACAATTGCCCGATTCCAAACTACAACCTTCCGAAACCGATTCTGCTCAAGGCTACACAGGCCTACTATGCATGTATTTCGTTTATTGATGCGCAAGTTGGGCGTTTACTTGATGCGCTCGATCGGCTTGAACTTGCTGACAACACGATCGTTGTGTTTTGGAGCGACCACGGCTATCACCTGGGCGAGCACAATGGCATTTGGCAAAAGCGAACTCTGTTCGAACAGTCGGCTCGATCGCCGCTAATCATCCGCAGCCCGAATGCGTCTGGCAATGGTCAACCGTGCCACCACATCGTCGAATTCGTCGACATCTACCCGACAGTCTGTGACGCCGCGAACGTCGATGCCCCCAAAGACCTCGCCGGCCGTAGCCTAAAGCCGCTGCTCGAGAATCCAAACAAGGAATGGGAGAGCTACGCAGTCACTCAGATCCTTCGCCCAGCGGACGACCGGCTCGATACGCAAGTCATGGGGTGCAGCATTCGGAGTTCTCGCTATCGCTACACAGAATGGGCTGACGGAAAAGCTGGCACCGAGTTATATGACCACCAAACTGATCCGCAGGAATTCCATAACTTGGCAAAAGAGCCGACCGAGCAGACGCGTAAATTGATGTCGAGGCTGCAGAAGATTCTGCGAGCAAGATCCTCTGGGGCAGTTCCCACGTCTCCAGTCAACCCCGCTCGACTGTAGGCACAAGGCAACGGCCTTCAAAATCCGTTCCCAAAATGGCGTAACGACGCGGCAACGCCTTCCATGAGTCAGATTCCTCTGCCGGCAACTGCAACACGGGACTCAACTAGGCATGGCCACCTGGACGCGAAACACTTAAGCTGGCGCCGAACAGCACTCCCGCAGACTTCGCACCATGTCATCTCTCACCGCGCAAGACGTTCTCGGCCCCGATGGCCTCATCTCAAAGCGTCTCGCGAACTACGAGCATCGCACTCAACAGCTGGATATGGCGCGAGCCGTCTCCAATGCCTTGGCGAACAAGCATCATCTACTTTGCGAAGCTGGGACGGGGGTAGGAAAGAGTTTTGGTTACCTCGTACCTGCAATTCTGGCAGCAACGTCGGAAAACGAGGAAAAGAAGCTCAACCGGGTCGTCGTCTCGACGCATACCATTGCGCTTCAGGAACAGCTACTGAACAAGGACCTGCCCATCCTCAACAGCGTGATACCGCGTGAGTTTTCGGTATCGCTCGTGAAAGGGAGAGGCAACTACATCAGCCTCCGCCGCTTGCAACGTGCAATCGAGCGCGCGCCGATGTTGCTTTCCAACGAAAACGACATTCAGCAATTGCGTGATATCGTCCAATGGTCCAAGACGACGACAGACGGCTCGACAAGCGACCTGCCATTCAAGCCGTGGGGTAGCGTTTGGGACGAAGTCGCCAGCGACAGCGCTAATTGCTTGGGCAAAAAATGCCCGACGCACAACAACTGTTTTTTCTACGCCGCCCGTCGACGTGCCAAGCACGCCACGATTTTGCTCGTGAATCATGCGTTGTTCTTTAGCGATCTGGCGCTCCGACAAATGGGGGCTCAGATCATTCCAGATTACGACGCAGTCATCCTGGACGAGGCCCACACCGTGGAGCAAGTTGCCGGTGATCACCTGGGACTTCGCGTAACGTCCGGGCAGATCGAATACTCGCTGAACAAGCTATTCAACGACCGAAGCAACAAGGGCTTGTTGGTAGCCGACAAACTGCAAAAGGAACAATCCACCACGCAAGAATGCCACTACATGGTTGAGGAGTTCTTTGGCGACGTCGTCGAGTGGCTGGAAAAGCAACAGGGCAACGGTCGTATCCGAAACCCGAACGTCGTTGCCAACAACTTGAGCCCTCACCTTGGCCGGCTATCGAGAATGCTGAAGAGTTTTGCAGATACGCAGACCGACAAAGGGAAGAAGCAAGACTACGTCGCGGCAGCAGACCGACTTGCCAGCTTAGCGGGTGACCTCTCGGCATGGGTCAAACAATCGCTCGAAGACGCCGTTTACTGGGCAGAGAACAGCACCACCAAACGAGGCCGCACACGAACAGCACTTGCTTCGTCGCCGCTTGATATCGGGCCCATCCTACGTGAGCAACTTTTCAGTCGATGCAAAAGTGTCATTATGACGAGCGCTACCCTGACGACAGGTGCTCAATCATTCGACTTCGTCAAGGCGCGTTTGGGACTAACGCAATGCGAAACCATTAAACTCGGCAGTCCATTCAACTACAAAGAACAAGCCAAAGTCATCTTGCTGCGGGGCATGCCGGATCCCAAGGACTCCGATTTCCATCGACTATCGGTGGAGATGATCAAACGATACGTAGCCCGAACGGACGGACGTGCTTTCGTGTTGTTCACCAGCTATCAGGCGATGCGTCAAACCGGTGCGGACCTGACGGCTTGGTTAGCCGAACGAAACATGGGCCTGTTTTCTCAGGCTGAACAACCTCGCCGCAATCTCTTGCTGGAACAATTCAAGAACAGCGAACGCGGCGTGCTGCTAGGCACAGACAGCTTTTGGCAAGGCGTTGATGTCCCGGGCGACGCACTGCAAAACGTAATCATCACCAAACTGCCGTTTAATGTGCCCGATCAACCGCTGCTAGAGGCACGGTTGGAAGCCATCCGATTGGCCGGCGGAAATCCATTCCGCGACTATCAGATGCCACAAGCAATCACGAAATTCCGCCAAGGTTTCGGCAGACTGATTCGCACGGCGAACGATTCGGGCATCGTTGTCGTCCTGGATCCCCGCATCAAAACGAAGCAATATGGTCGCCTCTTCTTGGATTCGCTGCCGGACTGCGAAGTAACGGTCGAATCCGTCACGCATGATGTAGAAGCTGAAGCAACTTCAACTCGCAATACTCGCCGAGAGAAACGCCAAAGCTAGTCCCCAACTCGACTGTGACGAAGCTAGTTGTCCACTTCGCCGAGAGCCCGAAAAAGTGGCACCAGCACCTTCGCGACATAGGCCACATCAACTCGCCGAGCCGCACATAGCAAACGCACTCTTCGTTGGCCGTTCGGACAATAACGAGTAATGGCCCAGCGGCGACTTTACGCGACAAATGCTCAACCGTGTTACTTTGCACGGTCTAGACAAAGTATTCACACAATCACCCGCCGTGATCGCATTTGCGCCAAGTATCGCAAAGGAAACTTAATCGCTGCTGCCGGATGCGACTTTCCCGAAAGCGTGTAATTCCGTACCATGTGTGGCTGTCGGAATGAACAAAACACAGATCTTTCCCACCTTTATTCACAGGAACAGACAAATGAAAAAGCTCCTTTGCTTGGCGGTTATCGGATTTAGCTGCTTTCTTGGATGCGCTCCAGCAGAGAACGGTAACCCAGGCGGTCCTACCGATAACACAACGCAAATCGAGATGCCTGCTGAGCTGGGCTTGATCGAGAACGCCTAGGCGTCCTTGCGAAACAACTATAGAAAAAGCCGTGTGCCTTTCAGCACACGGCTTTTTTTGTAGCGTTCGTTGGTCGCAGCACGTCAAAGCAGCGTGCTCTTACGCCAACTTCTACTCTTGGACGATTTCACCACCGT
>CAYQMZ010000139.1:0-5369 GCA_964418725.1 uncultured Pirellulaceae bacterium | reverse complement strand
ACCGTTGATCGTGCACTGCGAAGCGTACACGTACGGGTCGGTTGAATACTGCATCCAGTCTACGTGCCCATCCAAGTAGACAACTGCCATCATGTTCCCCCCCAGTGCACCGCCAAATTTGTTCGGCGATGGATCAGTGGTTGTCGGGAAGACGCCGCCTGGCTCGGTTGGTTGGAAACTGTTGACGCCTTGCTGCCCAATGGGGCCACGCATGATGGCCGCGTCTGACGAACCAGCGAATCCTGCCTGATCAATGTAAACAGTGGTATCTTGGTTCACCCACTTATCGCCGATCGCAATCGTCCGACTGGCTCCGTCCTTAACGTGTGCCATTGTAATTTCCTGGTTGTGAACAAACGGCCCAACTGACTGTGGATGATTCTGAATATCCATCACAAATCTGCCGCCGTCGTTTGCGTTCCCGTTGTAGACGCCTCGATTCGCCGCATAGCTAATGCAGGTCCCGAACGCGCTGCTATTCGGAATTGGACAGTTCGACCGTGGATCACCCAATCCCGGATTCGTGTAGACCGGCATTGGTGCCGACATCGCTAGTTGGTTTTCAGCCGCACCAACCGGACGCTTTCGGTCCAGGCGGTCAAAGACGTTTTGCTGTTCCATATAAGGGAGCAGCTCGAAAGCCCAGGACACGGAATGCGATGCCGCAGGATAGTCCTGAGTGAATCGCGGTGCGTTTCTGTCGGTCGGCTTAATCTTCCGCAGGGCTGGCAACGAGCCCTGTGCCTCGCTGTAACTCAACATCGCCAGACCGATGTTCTTTAGATTGTTCGAGTTTTGCGTACGCCTCCCTGCGTTCCTCGCCGCTTGCACGGCGGGCAACAGAATACTCACCAGCATTCCGATGATGGCGATTACCACCAATAGCTCAACGAGGGTAAACGCATTCTTTTTGCGAGCTGTCATCTGACGGTTCCCTTTCTCAGTTCAGAGAATACACATTGCCCCGTGTATTTTGGTATCGATCGCTTAGCGTCGAAATGTCCTAGTACGCACAGCCCCCGAGAACCGGACACGATGCGCAATCGAATAGACGACGATTGCCCAGGAGTATACACGTCGTCAACTGAATTCCTCGATTCCACCTATTCTACTGCAGGATCATCGCGGACGTCCAGGATTACCTCTCGCCAGCTTATCATCAGCCCGTAAATTCACCTAGACAGATCGCTTGCGCGTTAGATTTTGACCACAAAACTCACCGCCACGAAGTTCTTGTTCGGCGGGAAATCTAAGCTCTGCATCCGTCAAAGCCCCTGCACAAAGTCGGTCGCGACGCTAAAGTGTACGCGCATCGCATTTTCTTACTTTTATCGGAGCTGCAAGAGCATGATCAGATCGGTATCGAAGGTCGCCATTCTCGTGGTCGCGTTCGTCACGATTAGCGCCAACGCCGACACCGTAACCGTGAAGCTAGGTTCACCCGAACTAACCGGGGGAATCCCAGGTGACGGCGATTTAACCATGGCCCAATTGGATGCCTGGCTGGAACGCGAAGACGTTCACCAAGTCATTGATCCAGAACTTCCGCTGGGACTCGCTGCTGCGGCCGCGAATATCGTCATCCCGGAAGACAACCCAATGACGAAGGCCAAGATCGAGCTCGGCCGTCAGCTCTATTTCGATACTCGGTTGTCGTCAGACAACACGGTCTCTTGTGCCAGCTGCCACCACCCGGACGATGGCTACGGACGAAAGACACGGTTCGGTATCGGCGTGCGTGACCAGGAGGGCGGCAGGAACTCACCAGTCAGCTTCAATCGTATCGTCAGCGGCCCACAATTCTGGGACGGACGCGCAGCCTCACTGGAAGAGCAAGCCGTCGGCCCGATCGCCAACCCCATCGAAATGGGCAATACACACGAAAACGCTGTCGCAACTGTGAAGAAAATCCCGGGCTACGTAAAGCAGTTCGAGAAAATCTTTCCAGAAGACGGAGTGACGATCGACAACGTCGGCAAAGCACTTGCCACGTTCGAACGAGCGATCGTTACGGGACCGGCTCCATACGATTACCTCGAGTTCCGCAAGCAGATCGAAGAGAACTACGACGAAGAGGACATGGCTGATCTGAAAGAAGACGAGCCAGAGCTGTTCACTCGCTACGAAGAAGCGAAGAAGGCAACAGCAAACCTCTCAGATCTTGCCGTCAAAGGACGCGAACTGTTCTTCAGTGAAAAATCCAACTGCACGGCATGCCACGCGGGTGCAAACTTCGCGGACGAAAAGTATCACAACTTGGGTGTCGGGATGGAAGCTGCCAAGCCTGACATTGGGCGAGCAGAGGTCACCAAAGACGAAAAGGACACCGGAGCCTTCAAAACTCCGACGGTTCGCAACGTCGCAATGACTCCTCCGTACATGCACGACGGAAGTCAGAAGACGCTTGAAGAAGTCGTTGAATGGTACGCCAAGGGCGGTCACGCTAACCCGCACCTCAGCGACAAAATGAAGAAGTTAGACCTAAATGCGGAAGAGAAACAATCGCTAGTCGCCTTTATGAAAGAGGCACTCACGAGCGACTTCCCCAAGGTTGAACGAGGTCGACTCCCGTAATTGAGAGTCCTCGATCAGATGAGTCTTCCAGGCCGCCCGGATACGGGCGGCCTTTTTCATGTACTCCACATGCAACGCACCTCCACGCCTTGTCCCGGCGCAACGCGGATTATGTAAACTGACGGCCAACCAAATCACTTGCTCGCCGGCATCTACAGCTCAGCCATCCCTGGTACGGTCCTTTAATGGCATACGACAAACTGATTTTGCTTGCCCCTTGCCACGGGCTTGAGGACTTTCCGCTTTATCACGCCGGCGAAGACGCTGCGAGCCTGCTTGCCAGCTGGACGGCACTCTGGCACCCACTGCTCATCGCAAACGCCAAGGAGTTACCCTGCGTTGAACGTTGTGACTATCCACCGGAGGACATCGACAACTCGCTACTCGTTTTGCCCAAACCCTGTGAGGCAGAACTCGATCCAGACCTACCGTCAGAGGTTACCAACAAGAACGCGAAGTTGGTTTACGCCCAAACATCTCGCACGCAGATCATTGCGGAGGCCATCGCAGCATCTCCTGGGGACCTGCCCGCCAACGCGAAAAGCCTCGATAAGGAACTGACGCGTGACTTCCTTGCGTTGGGATTCGCCTACTTTCAAGTCGAAGTACTGACGCAACAGATGCGTTACGCAAGCTCCATCGACCAATCTCGCATCCACCGTGATGTTCAGGCCGCCGCGCAAGCGCTGCTGCAAGATGACAATTCAACCTGTCGCGAAAAGCTGACGGCTTGCCACGATGCACTGTCGGACGAGCGAAACCATTACTACCCCGTCGACGTCTACTTGCTGGACCTGACATTGCTCGACGTTTCGGAGACGACGCTCGGCCAGGCTTTGGATAGGCAACTGAACTTGCAAGTTCCTCAAAACTTCCAAGCCAGCGGTCGAACAATTGAGAAACTCGCGCAAGCAAATCCCGATGCGCTGAACAAGCTTCGCAATCGCTTGGCCGAAGGAAGCATCAGTGTTGCCGGTGGAGAAGACGAAGAGCTTGCCCTTCCATTGATGACGATGGATTCGGTGGCCGACCAAATGGCGGCCGGCAACAACACATATCGGCAGCATCTGGGAGCGGCACCCGATTGCTTCGCGCGGCGAAAGCATGGAATCTACCCAAGCCTGCAGTCGGTGATCCTTTACGCCGGGTACAACAGCGCGTTACACCTGAAGTACGACGAAGGCAAAATGCCCGAATCCAGTCAGGGCAAGACGAAGTGGAAGCTGGGCGATGACGAGCTGGAATGCTACGCACGGGCGCCGATCGATGCCTCGAGCCATGAGAGCTTTCTGAATCTGCCATCGCTGATGAGCGAAACGATGGACTCTGATCATGTGGCGGCTCGCATGTTTGTCCATTGGCCTGGATGTGCAACGCCGTGGTACGAGGACCTGCTTCGCTGTGCTCGATACGGAACGGCACTCGGTAGATTCACAACGCTTCGCGAGTTCTTTGCGGAGTCAGCCGACTATAGCACCACAGACTCGTTCGCCGCGCGCGACTACGTATACCCCACACTCAAACAAAGCGTCCTTGCGAGCCAAAACGATCCAGTTTCCAGATGGCCGCGATACTGGCAATCGGCAACCCAACAAACTATCGAATCCGGGCAACAGGCCATGGAACATTTCCATGCTGTTCCGTCCGACGCATCGGACAACGAGTCAACACAAACCATCTTGAATCCCGCGTCGTTCCCACGTCGAATCCGTTTGCTAACAGACCACGAACTACCTGCACAGGGTGACGCCGTATACGCCAGCGCGAAACAGCAGGATGGCAAGATGGCGACGCTGATCGATGTTCCAGGGATGGGCTTCGCAACGGTCAAATTCGACGGACAGCAACAACCGACCTCTGGCCCGGATCTTGCCGAGGAATTGACGCTACGCAATGAGTTTTTCCAGGCGACAATCGATCCTGTGACAGGCTCGTTGCGAGCACTCAAAGACTATCGCTCGCGAAGCACGCGTCTAAGTCAACAGTTAGCGTTTCGAATCACGCTTCCCAAGACGGGACAGCCGTGGGTCGACCGCCAGGCTCCCGTAGGCTACACCGTCATGGCCGCGGACAGCGTGGACGTCACTCAGAACGGCAAACTGTTTGCGGAAGTCACGGCGAAGGGTCGGCTATTGGCTCTCAACGGCGAACAGCTCGGAGAATTCACGCAGCGTTACCAAATCACACGAGGAAGCCGAATCCTTGTGGTTGAAGCGGACGTTTCGGTCGACGAATCGCTGTACCTTGAAGATCCTTGGGACTCGTACTGCGCGTTTCGATTCGCGTTCGGAGACGAGAGTGCCATCCTTCGGGCTGGTTGCCGAATGCAGATCCACGATATTTCGAAAAGCCGTTTTGAGGCGCCGCTGCTGGTTGATATCGATTCGGCCAATACGCGAACGACAATTTTAACGGGCGGTTTGCCATATCACCGCCGTGTGAATCTGTCGCAACTGGATTCGATTCTTTCCGTCGCCGGAGAACAGGCGACTAGCTTCCGAGTGGGAATCGGCGTCGATCTGCCCAACCCGATGCGAGACGCGGTCGACTTCCTGGCTTCAACGCAAACTCCAATCGCCGTACGACCAGAGATGGGCGCCGAGTCCGGCTGGCTCTTTCATCTGGACGCCAAGAATCTGATCGTCTCCTCTTGGACATGCGACCAGGAGAATACGATCCGGCTTCGAATTGTCGAGACGGAAGGACGCAGGTCCAAAGGGCGAATTCGCTTCTACCGACCGCTGCGGGGCGCCCGCGTCGTGGATGCTAACGGCGAAACGATAAAGGAGCTGGAA
>CAYQMZ010000138.1:0-12585 GCA_964418725.1 uncultured Pirellulaceae bacterium | reverse complement strand
GCGGTCAACCTGCCGCGCCCCTTTGGCTTCTTCAAACATCGATCGATTGGCTATTCTTTGATTGGCTGTTCTTGGCTCGCTGCGTCGAGCCAACCCAACGTCACGAAGTAGCCAACGTCATCACCCGTCGCGTTGTAGGCCGGCATCAGCAAATTGGCGCATTGCCGCAGGAAGGACTTCGTGTTGATGGTTTCTTCGGAGAGCTCACCCATGTTGCCTTCTTCGTTCGCTGCTTCCAATTCGGCATACAGTCGCTCCGCGGTGTGCTGTAGGAGCTCAATGAGTTCGTCATAGCGAGATTCGTTCAGCATCCACGCTCCCAGTCGCAACCGGTCAGTCGTCGAAAGTTCTAGTGACAACTTAGCCAACCCCGGAAAATCTCGTACGATTGAATCGTGCGTCTCCATCGCCAGTCGGGTGAACTTCTCTGCGTCTTGGTGCTTTCCGATTTGATTACTTTCTACGCCAAGATGGGCATAGACGTGGGCAAGAGAAATTCGATAGGCGGCGATCGTATCCTGTTCGACCACGAGGTCTTTGGCTAGTTCGCGAGCGTTCAATAAGTCTTCGATTCGTTGTTCCGCAGAAACCTGGCGATGTCGCCTGAACGTTTCGCAGAGTTCGAAGCGGTAACGCGCGACTTTGGGAAAGTCCTCGGCTAACTTCTTCAAGAGTGAAATTGCTTGCGATCGATTGTCGCCCTGATTGTCATTCCTGTCGGGAAGTTCACGCAGACAAATTGCATGCAAGAAACGAAGGTTCGCGGCGTCGCCAGTGCGACTTTCTAGGTCAGTCAGAATCTCCACCGCTGTTTCTAGATGCTTCCAACGAGCTTGTTCGTCCAGACTCGTCGTTCCGTTTGCTTTGTTGTCGTGCGCAAGCGTTCCCATCACACGTTCGTCGAATGGGAAATTGCCACGTCGCCTACCGTCACCACGCGGTTCGCCCTCGCCATCCCACCGTGCAGCTGGACCTCGCCTTGCCCTACCGCCCCACCGCGGGCCCAAGCCACGTCTTGCTCCGCCGCCACGAAAACGCGGGCCGCGATCTGGCCCCATCATTTGTTCACCCTCGGTAACTGGTTGCTTGCCTAGCAAGTAGTGGGTGCGAGCAAGTTCGAGCTGTTTTTCGTCGCTCTCTCCAACTGCGGCTAGTAGATCTAGGGCATTCTGATATTGAGTTTGGCTGTCTGTGTGTCGCTGACGTTGTTCTTGTATCGATCCCAAAGCCACGTGAATACGTGCCTGCTCCAACAGCAAGCTCGAATCCTTTTCGGCCAACGCTTGGTAACTCTGCTCGGCATCTTGGTACGCCTCCATGGCTCGTTCGAACTGCCCAAGACGTCGGTAGATATCGCCGACATGTCTTCGTGCTTCGGCGGCTTCAAATGCCAGCAGTTCGTTGTCGGTTGAAAACTCTTCCGTTGCCAGTCGATCGTAGACCGCCACAGCACGTTCCAGCAGTTGAGCCGTATCCTTGGATAGCATTCCAGGCGTGAATGATCCGTCCGCATTGTGCCGAGCTATAACGCCCATCGTGGCTTCGTAGCCGAGGTATGGATCGTAGAGTCCGTCGAGCTCGTCCAATACCGCTACGAGCATCTGTTTGGTTTGGCGATTTCGTTCTGCTTCCTGGAAGTACGACCAGACCGAAAGTGACGACACGGCCGCCAGCGATAGAACCGCCGTTGCGATTGCGGTGGACACGGCTCGATTGCGGCGGCTCCATAAAAGTAGCCGTTCGGCAGGAGTAATGTGGCGAGCTCGAATGGGGACGTCGTTTAAATATCGATGTAGATCATCCGATAGTTCCCGAGCTGATGTGTAGCGTCGTTCAGGATCGGATTCTAAGGACCTTTGTACGATCGTCGCTAAGTCCAGTGGAATCGCCGGATTCACGTCTCGAGGCGAGCGAGGCGTATTGTCCTGTTTTTGGTCAAATAACTCACGGTAATTCGTGCCGTCGCAAACGGGCGTCAACGTCAGCAGTTCATACAGGGTTAGCCCCAACGCGTAGACGTCCGTACGCGCATCAGCCTTACCCGACAGCTGTTCCGGTGCCATGTACTTGAGCGTACCAACGACGTCCCCGGTGTTGGTGAAATCATCCGTCTCGGCCAGCTTGGCCAATCCAAAGTCAGCCACCCAGACAGTTCCGTTGGGGTCGAACAATAAGTTCGCTGGCTTGATGTCGCGATGAAGGATTCCACTGGTATGTGCGTAAGACAGGGCGTCTGCGACTTGCATACCGATTCGAGCAATACTCCGCCAATATTTCTTTCCGAACTCCTGATTCAGCCGAGTGGAGAGATGGTGGTTGTCAGTGCTTGGATTTTCAAGTGTTGGGTCAGTGCGTGGGCTAATGGCCTCCGGTGCTGTTTCTCGTTGCGAGCGGTCGAGTATGTGTTCGCCACTCGCCCGCGGTGATTCTGCGATCGAACCTGAATTAGATAAATCGATTGTTTGCTCGAAGGCATCGATTTGCTCGCTAGGCGACCGCTGCAAACTGCGGTCGGTCGAAAGTGTTGTTGATCGGGCGGAAGAGCTACTCGACGTGCTTATGCCGTGTCGGCTGTTCGAGTACTGCTGGACTTGAGGGTGCGTGCCTCGCGTCTCTGCAAACTGTCCGGCGCAGAGCGCGCGGGCCACATCGACGCTGTCGTCCAAGCCGGCATTGAATTCAGCGTTGCCGGAGGTGATTTGAGTCAGCCCCTGCAAGACCTCCTGCAGCGAGACTCCCTCGATGTACTGCATCGCATAGAAGTGTTTGCCTGCATCCTCGCCGACACCGAACACGGAAACAATATTCGTATGGTGCAGTTGCGCCGCCAGTCGTGACTCTTGTTGAAAGCGATCAAGCTGACGTTGAGTTGCCAGCGCTGAATCATTGAGGACTTTCAGTGCGACACGCCGCTGCAGTGTCCGGTCGATCGCTTCATAGACGACTCCCATTCCACCACGTCCAAGGACTCGGACAATGTCAAACTCACCCAATGAGTCGATTTCCGGTGGTTGCTGATCGGCATTAATTTGCAAACGCAGATTCGTTTCGCAGCAGCCAAAGAACTCAAGGAGCTCGATCGTCCCAAGAAGCTCACGCAATTCATCCGCGTGTTCCGGATACCGACCGGAGTATTCTGAGATCGACGGCATTTTGCCAGCACGTAGTCTCGCGACGAATTCTTTGCCGATCTCGGCGATGATGGATTCAGAATCGTTCATGCGTTGGTTTGACAGGATCTGCTGGTGATGCCTAGCGAGACTTTGCTTTCTTGATCCGATCCCGAACTCTTTTTAGGGCGCGGATGTAGCGTTTGGTAGCGGCGGACTCGTTGAGGTTCAGGGCATCTGCAACTTCGCCGTTGGTCATTTGTTCCATGTGTCGCATTACCAGTACTTCTCGATCTGTTGCGTTCATTTCATCCAGCGTTTCGCGCAGCGTCTCGACCTGTTCGGAACGGATCATTGCTCTGCTGGGCGATGTCCCGCTTGCGGCGAGCAAACTTGCCACGGATGTGGCCGTCGATTGAAACGGCAGGCGTTCGTGCAACGATATCTCTTTCTTCAACGATCGCATTTGAGCCCCCAGATGTTGACGATGAAGATCGATCAGCACCTGGCCAGCGAGCGCGCGCATCCAAACATAAAATGGTACCCGTGGCGCATTGATGAATTCGTCGAGGCGATTCTGGATTACAATGAACGTCTCCTGCAGGATGTCGTCCCAATCCACGCGGCGGAGCAGCCGTTGGTTCGTGCGGTGGACCATGAACAGTCGCAGCCGTTCACGATTTTGATCGAACATTTGTGTTGCCGCTTGAAGACCACCGCGTCTAAGCTCCTCGACTTCGTTGCTGATTTGTTCGGCGTTCTGCATTGGTAGCGGCGGTTTCGTGGTCTTCACTTACGGGCGTCATTTGCGTGCTAACGACTGCTGTCGTGAATCACTGGACGCTGCCCTTCCGTAGAAAACGTAGCGGAACGCAGATTGTCCACTGCGAGCATCGCTGCGCAGTTTCTCTCAGTAGCCGAATTCAAGAGAAATTGTGCGACCTTCGGTGGGGTAATACGGCGGGGCAGAATTCTGCCAAGAATTCCTGTCCCGAACTGAGTTTCGTTACGGAGCACCCTGAGCGGTTGGCAGGCAATGGCTGATACGGGCTGGTAAGGGCAGAGAGATTGAGAAGTCGGAGGCATGGAATGAATTGGCATACAACGCGGGCGCTCATCGTTTTCGTAGTTACTTCCGGGGGGGCGTATGTCCTGGCGGGAGGCTTGCCGGACCTGCCCGATTCGCAGTTCAACTACTATGACTACGCTGTCACAGACCTGCCGCGGCACTTCTCTGTTGGTGGCCAATCGGTCGTCAGTCGCGACAACACGCCCGATGACAATCAGATCACCGATGCTGGTGCGACCTTGGGACGCGTCTTGTTTTACGATGCGCGGCTATCCCACAACAATTCAACAGCCTGTGCATCATGTCATGTCCAAGAAACAGGCTTTGCTGACCCTAATCAATTCAGTATCGGTTTTGATGGAGAAGAAACGCCAAGACACTCGATGGCGTTGACCAATACTAAGTTCTATGAAAGTGGCCGGATGTTTTGGGACGAGCGGGCAACATCCGTGGAGCATCAGGCGTTGCTGCCGATTCAGGATCCAGTCGAAATGGGAATGGACCTGGATGACTTGACTGACAAACTGCAGCGAACCTCGTTCTACGATGAATTGTTCGCTGATGCGTTTGGTGACTCGGAAGTAAGTAGCGAACGTATCTCGTTGGCGATTGCTCAGTTTGTTCGATCCATGGTTTCGTACCAATCGGAATTCGACGAGGCGTTCGCCGGTGGAACACGTTTGAACGACGACATGCTCAGCGCGCCTGCACAACGTGGACATGAAACCTTCTCCGACAACTGCGCGGGTTGCCACGGGACGAATGCCCAAATCTCGACTCGAACGGCGAACAATGGTTTAGACCTAGTTACCACGGATGAAGGAGCCGGAGATGGCGAATTCAAAGCACCTTCGCTACGCAATGTAGAAGTGCGGGCAGGTTTTATGCACGACGGTCGATTCAGCACGCTTCGAGAGGTGATCGAGTTTTACAACAGCGGAATCCAAGCGAATCGAGATTTGGATCGACGGTTGGAGCGAAACGAACAGCCGATTCGCATGAATCTGTCGGAGTTGGATTTGGACGACCTTGAAGCATTCCTCAACACGCTCACTGACGACTGGTTTTTAACGGCGGAGATGTTCTCGAATCCGTTCGGTGACGTTTGCGACTTCGACCAAGACGGCAATTGTGACATCGAAGATCTGGAACAGATGCTAGGTACTGGGTCCTTGGTGGACGGTGTTGCTGTCGACTCCAGCGGAAACGAAGTCTATGACCTCAACGGAGATTCAACGATCGACGATGGAGATTTGAATCTATGGTTGGCGGCGGCTACCGAAATCGGGGGCACGACACTGCTACCCGGCGATGCGAACCTTGACGGAGCGGTTAACTTCGCTGACTTCCTGTCGCTATCGGCCAACTTCGGAGCAGACGCTGGTTGGGCAGGTGGGGACTTCGACGGCGATGGCATTGTGGCGTTCGCCGACTTTTTGCAACTCACCAATAACTTTGGTGAGACCAGCGTCGCGGCCGTCCCCGCGCCAACAGCCGCTTGTTTGGTTGCCGTTGGCCTGCTGACACTTTCTTGCCGCCGTAAGCGAAGATCATTTGCCTAAAGGCTTAGCGTCGACGTTGCGCACCGTAGCCTCGTCCACTACGGAGGTCCTGCGGCGTACTGGTCGAAGCTGACTGGGGACTTTAGGAAATACGATAGTAGCTCCGTTCTTGGAGCTCCCCGCGAGCAGCAAGTTCTCGACTGCTTGTGCGATTCTGTATCAACTGACGGCTCTGCAGAATTAGCTAGGCTGCTTCTGTGGCGGGCGGCATTGGCTGATGGACGCGGAAAGCTCTGGGATGGCTTCATACGTCGGTTGACCGTTCTTTTTTACCGCTCCTATAATCCGTGGCTGTTCTTAGACAAAGATACGTTCCCGACCGAGTCGGAAAGCACTTAGCGAGTCTTCTATGAAAGTTCACGAATTCCAGGCAAAGGAAATCCTGCGCGACGCCGGGGTGGCGGTGCTGGACGGCATCGTTTGTAAAACTCCGGACGAAGCGGCCGCAGCCTATGATAAGCTGGGTGGTTCAATTGCTGTGGTGAAGGCTCAAATCCACGCTGGCGGGCGAGGCAAGGGCAAGACCGAAGGTGGGCAGCACGGTGTTGAATTGGTGAAGTCGGCGGATGACGCGAAGCGAGTCGCACAGAATCTGCTTGGCGAAAAGCTGGTAACCATTCAAACAGGTCCCGACGGCCAAACGGTTCGGCAGGTTTTTGTCGAAGCAGGGTGTGATATTGCTAGGGAGTTGTACCTAGGAATCGTGCTTGATCGCGCGACCAGCATGCCCGTGCTGATGGTTTCGTCGGAAGGTGGAATGGAAATCGAAGAAGTTGCGGCCAACACGCCGGAAAAGATCTTCAAGGCTCATTTCGATCCACACTTTGGCCTGCAATCCTACCAAGTGCGGCACTTGTGCAAGAAGCTTGGCATCGAAGGCAAAAGCGTTCGATCTGCGGACAAGTTCATGAAGGCCTTGTGCGATGTGTTCGTGAAGTACGATTGCAGTCTCGCGGAAATCAATCCACTGGTTGTAACCGGTGCGGGAGAGATCGTGGCGTTGGACGCAAAGATGTCCTTCGACAGCAACGCGTTGTTCCGTCACCCGAATATTGTCGAATACCGCGACATCGGGGAAGAGGAACCAGCGGAAGTTCGTGCAGGGGAAGCTGGGCTCAGCTACGTCAAGCTCGACGGCAACATTGCTTGCCTCGTGAATGGTGCTGGCTTGGCGATGAGCACGATGGACCTGATCAAGTTGCACGGTGGAGAACCCGCGAACTTCTTAGATGTTGGTGGTGGTGCGAAGGAAGAGGCCGTCACTGAGGCGTTCCGCATCATTTTAGACGACCCGAATGTGAAGGGTGTACTGGTCAACATCTTCGGTGGCATCATGAGTTGTAAGACCATCGCGAACGCACTTGTGGGTGCCTACAAGACGATCGGCTTCGACGGAATTCCACTCGTTGTCCGGCTGGAGGGTACGGAGGTCGCGGATGGTCGAAAGATCATCGAAGAGAGTGGCGTCGACATCATCAGTGCGGAAGGCTTGACCGATGCTGCTCAAAAGGTCGTAGCAGCCGTCAGCTAATTGTCACGCACGCAACAACAGCCAAAACGCTGCGTGCGGTGACCGTCAAAACACTCAAAACAACAAGTGAAATCGAATGAGCATTCTCGTTGACAAAAATACGAAAGTAATCTGCCAAGGCATCACTGGACGTGTTGGTGAATTCCACACCAAGGGCTGCCTGGAATACGGCACGAATTTGGTGGGCGGAGTCACGCCTGGCAAGGGTGGACAGACTGTCTGTGATCTGCCCGTGTACGACACCTGCCACGAGGCGGTCGAAAAGGTGGGTGCTGACGCGACGATGATCTTTGTCCCGCCAGCCTTCACAGCCGACGCGATCTTGGAAGCGGTTGATGCTGGTATCAAAGTCATCACGGCCATTACTGAGGGCGTGCCTGTCTTGGACATGGTTCGCGTTTATGAAACGGTCAAGAAGGCTGACGTCACGTTGATCGGACCGAACTGCCCGGGACTGATTACACCTGAGCAATGCAAGATCGGCATTATGCCAGGCTACATTCACAAAGCTGGTCCTGTGGGTGTCATGAGTCGCAGTGGAACGCTCACTTACGAGGCTGTCTGGCAGCTGACCAACCTTGGGCTTGGCCAGTCGACCTGTGTTGGCCTTGGTGGTGATCCGATCGTTGGAACTTCCTTCATCGATCTGTTGAAGATGTTCCAGGACGATCCCGCAACCGAAGCGATCATGATGATGGGCGAGATCGGTGGCACGGCGGAGGAAGAAGCGGCCGCGTATGTGAAGGAACACGTGACGAAGCCAGTCGCTGCGTTCATTGCTGGTCGAACGGCACCTCCGGGCAAACGAATGGGCCATGCTGGCGCGATCATTTCGGGCGGCAAAGGAACAGCGACAGAAAAGATTGCGGCACTCAAGGACGCAGGAATTGAAGTGGCTGAGAGCCCTGCAGACATGGGCACGGCGCTCCAGCGGGCAATGAAAGCTGCTTAGGCAGCCCAACAACTGCTACGGTTGAAGACGGATCAAATCGCAACTCGTTACGGGCCCGTAGCGGAACTCGGCAAGAGTTTCGGCCCGTGAGAATCCCTGCCGAGCGTCAATAAACGCTCGGCACGTTGCGGCAGTGCCATCGAGTCATGGTGGTTTCGCTGCGATCTTCCCAACGGACGAAAAGCTAAAACGTTCGAGGCGAGCTTGTAAGCCGGGTTCTGTACCCGCAACGCGGGCGACAGTCATTTATCTAGGATGACAGTTGCCTGCCACCTCAAGCAGCCTACCCGAAAGTCAGACGCGGCGAGCAGTCGCGTGCCGTTGAACCCGAAGGCGCAACGGCGTCCTTTCTGTTTGGCTTTGCACCGAGTGGGGTTTACCTAGCCGACCAAGTCGCCCTGGTCGCTGGTGAGCTCTTACCTCACCGTTTCACCCTTACCTACGAGTAGGCGGTTTACTTTCTGTTGCACTTGCCCTTACTGCACCAACGCGAATTGAATGCAGTCGGTCGGCGTTACCGACCACTCTGCCCTGCGGTGCCCGGACTTTCCTCTCGTTACGGATGTGAACTAGTTCACTACCGCAACCAGCGACTATCCCACTCGCCTCGAACGACTAACAGAATACAAGATGCCGCGGTGGGTTCACCACAACGTGCTGTGTAGGCGGGCGAAATCCACTGAAAATGCGTGATTTACCTCGCATTCCCCAGCGCGCATTTCTCTCGCAAAAAAGTACCTAGCCGCTATATTGGTTCTATCCGTTATCCGAGATTGTGGAGTTGCGTATTTACGTATGAGTACGGTTGGCATCCAAACTCGACGTTTGTCTAGAATGGGCAACAATGCTCTGTAACGAGACGCCGGCCAGCCCAGGGGTACAACGTTAAGTGGGCACTATGATCGGAAAACCATACCTCGAGACTTGTCGAATGATTCGATCTAAGCAACTTCAACGTGGCTTCACACTTGTTGAATTGCTTGTGGTAATTGCGATCATTGCGATGTTGGTCTCACTGCTACTGCCCGCTGTTCAGCAGGCTCGCGAAGCCGGTCGACGAATCAATTGCGCAAATGCCACAAAGCAGTTGGCGTTGGCATTGATTAACTACGAGTCGGTAAACAACAAGTTTCCGCCGCCTGGCTATGCTGGCGTGAATCAAAAGCCGTCGATTGAATTGGGCGACTTCGTTCCCAACCACGGTAAACAACTGAGCTGGATCGTATTGACGCTGCCATACTTTGAAGAGCAGGCCTTGTACGATCAGTTCGATCTGAGCAAGTCGGTCTTTGAGCAAGTCGGAAACCCGGCTGCGACGCAGCCGCCAGTTCTACTTTGTCCCAGCGATGGTTCTGAGGGACGTTTCGTTCAAGCTTCATTCACGAATGATTTGCCGATCGCCAAAGCCAATTATGCGGCATGGGCAAGTCCGTTCCATGTCGACCTGCAAAGTGTTTGGCCGGGCGCGCTTGGTAGTTGGGGATTGAAGTTGAAGGAAGTCGAAGACGGACTCTCCAACACTTTCATGATTTCTGAAGTCCGCACGCGTGCGGATACGTTGGACCAGCGCGGCGCTTGGGCTGTGCCGTGGAACGCGGCTAGTTTGTTGGCCTACGACGCCCACCACAACTTCGACGAAGGCGGTCTACGATTCTTTCCCGACGCTGAGTCAGCTGTTTTCATGCAGCGACCCAATCATACGTCTCCCAATCTGGACCCGATTTACCAATGCCGCGATCCTGCCGAGGCACAACTGGAAGGGATGCCTTGTGCAACGTATCAGGCTGGAAACCAAAGCGTTTCTTACCTTTCATCCGCTCCACGTAGCAGTCATCCGGGTGGCGTAAACGTTGCATCCATGGATGGATCCGCAAGATTCATTCCCGATGACATTGATCCATTGGCGATGGCTTATCGTATTAGCGTAAGTGACGGGCAAGCTGCGGGCTCTGTCGACTAGCATTCTCCATGGCACGAGCAACGAAACGACAACCAGCCAAGACGAGTGGTAACGCAACGAAGTGGCTCGGGCTTATCGGCATCCCTTTGATGGCCGTCGGCCTTGTGTTGATCTTGGTTTCTTTTGTGGCAGTAAAAACGCTGCCCAGGAAAGCCGTGTGGTCTGACGAACAGGCGTTGGCTCACCAAGCTGCATCGAACAAGTATCACCAGGATCAGTTCGACAAATCGCTGAGTAAGCGTGAACTACAGGCATCGCGAGAAGCTTTCGAAGAGATCGACGTGAAGCTGAAGCGAGCCAAAGATGCGAAATCAGCTATTCCCAAACTGCTTCGCTGGGGCGGTGTCGTTTGTGCTGCGATTGGGTTTGTTTCGCAGTCGCTTGCCAAGGGCTTTGAAGACTAGCTGACTTTGATGACTAGCTGGTTTTGATGACTAGCTTCCCAGCCCTTCTGTCCGGCGCAGGGTAAGTGCGATTCATGTCGTCTGCGCTTGCTAGCCGTGCTACTTCTACGCGGTTTACTTAACCGTTGCAGCAGTGACCAGTGGCATCTGCGACGCTCGAACCAAGTCTTTCAACTCGCTCGAGTTTGTTTGGCTTGAATCGCTGCAGTCCGATGACGATGGACCTGAAGCTAGGCCCGCCATACTCTGCTACTTGGCTGCTAGCGGCCAGGATCTTTCGCTGCGCTTGCGGCAACTGATTGCCATGTGCCGATCCTGACCGGCTGTTTTACGCTTCAACCGCGCAAGGTGTACGTGATGTCACAGAGTGCAAAGGTTCGTCGTCAGGTAGTCTCGATGGTTACCCTGCTGGGGGCATTGCTGTTTGCTTCGCTGGTTGGCTGCGTGAATCTCGATAAAAAGAAGACGACTCCTGACTTTGCCAGCAAAGCGAAGATGACGATGGAGGACATCAAGAAGCTCACGACGCAGGGTTCGAAAACACCCAAAATCGTGAGCAAGATGCGCAAAGCGATTCCTGGCTTCTCGAAGCCAAAACCTGAAATTGCCGGTCGTGTGATTTCGAAAGATGACCCGACCAGTCTCGACAAGTTGCCGAACACGCTGGGCCCCGACGTCTATCTTTCAACCGCGCGGATGGCGGAGCAGCAGGGGCGTCCCGACATTGCCAGAGATCACTATCAAACGATACTACGTTCCGATCCAAGCAACCGGAACGCGTTGATCGGGCTCGCGCGGTTGCATCACCGCGCAGGAAACACGCCTACAGCAATTCAGATCTACAACGATGCACTGGCGACGCATCGAAACGACTCGACGATTCTCAATGACTTGGGGCTATGCTATGCCCGAACGGGCCAAGTGCAAAACGCCATCAATGCATTGGGCGCAGCAGTGAGGCTTGCTCCCGACCGAAGAATGTATCTCAACAATTTGGCGACTGCGTTAGTCGAAGGGAATCGAGTCGATGATGCCGTTGCCGAGCTCTCACGGGTCCAGGGGGCAGACTCCGCAAATCTTCAGGTTGGTTACTTGCTGAGGAAAGTTGGGCGGGACGAGCAGGCAACTCAGTACTTGAATCGGGCGTTGGCTTTGAATCCGGGACTCGATGACGCCCGCAAGATGTTGGAGGACTCGATACCTCGTATCAGCTCGCTGCCAAGTCAGCACGCGACAGGGACATCGGAAGATAATGGACCGGTCGTGAGGCCGCTGCAGCCGGTTGTAGAACGCTAGATTGTGCCAGTTATCGGGCGAAGCTTCTTAACGCTCGGTAGTGTTGTCTACTCGCATGAAGTGTGAGCAGAACGTAAGATCATCCCTTGTTCGCGTCGCTGCACAGCGGCATACATCGATCTGGGGGGATCCATGGACTTCACTACGATTGCATCGTTTCTATTCTTCACGGCGCTTGTCGGCGTCCTCACGTGGTGGATCACTCGCAAGGACGAGACCTCCAGCACAACGGGTTACTTCCTGGCTGGACGCTCGCTGACGTTCCCGCTGATCGCTGGTTCGCTGTTGCTGACCAACTTGTCGACGGAACAGTTGGTGGGGCTGAACGGTAACGCGTTTTCGGATGGTTTCTGCCTAATGGTGTGGGAAGTCGTTTCCGTCATCTCGATGGTCGCCATGGCTTGGTTCTTCCTGCCTCGCTTTTTGAAGAGCGGCGTCGCGACCGTACCTGAATACTTGAGTCTGCGATTTGACAAGCAGACCGAATTGATCACCAACGTGATCTTCTTAGTAGCCTACGTTGGCATCCTGCTGCCGATGATCCTCTACACCGGTGCACGCGGGATGTCGGACATTCTGGACGTCGGTGGAATGCTGAAAATGACACCTGCCATCGTCAATGTTGATACTGACAGCGATGGGATTGATGACGCGCTTGATGTTGATGTGACGGGCGGAGTCGACGAATCAGGCGGTCCTGG
>CAYQMZ010000137.1:0-12600 GCA_964418725.1 uncultured Pirellulaceae bacterium | reverse complement strand
TCCAGACGTCCTTGGATCGTTCCCCAGCCGTCATCGTGAAATTCAGACTGTTGGAGTCGGGCGAAACCCGGGCCAGTCCACCGGGCATGGCCTCGAAGCCATCCTCGTTGGCGACAACGAAGGCTCGCAATCCTACGTACCACGGCTGCGGTCCGGTTTCTGTGAGCACCGGTGCTGTTGATCGATCGACCATTTCTTGGCCGACGAACTTTTCCGGTTCGTGGCGTATCCGTTCAATCAGAAGGCGCTTCTCAGATTGACTCAGCTCGCCACCGACGATTGGTCGTTCATCGGAGATGCGAAACGCTGGTCGAACCAGCAGTTGATCTAGATTATCAATGACATAGTTCCGAGCTCGTTTGTCACCGCACCACCAAGTCGCCACGGCTGGCATCTGCAACTCTTCGCCCAGCAACTTTTGCGAGACTGCCGACAGAAACGGTAAGAAAGCGGGTGACTCGACCAAGCGGCTGCCGATGCTATTGGCGACAGAAATCCGCCCCTCGCGAACCATATCCAACAAGCCAGAGATTCCGACTTTGGACGACAGATTCAGCTCTACGGAATCGCAATCGTCGTCGTCCACGCGGCGCAACAGGACTTCCACCGGCAGAAGACCGCCTAGCGTCATCAGTTGAACGCGATTACCTCGAACTGCCAGATCATCACCTTCGGCCAAGGTGAAGCCCAAATAGCGAGCAAGGTACGAGTCTTCGAAATAGCCACGACTCTTAGGCCCCTTAGTCCACAGCACGATGCGGGGGTTCTCGTGAAATCGTTGTGCTAACTCTTGCAGGTGCGATTTCAGGGCGACATAGAAACTAGCCAGTCGCCGCACTTGGACCTTGCGAAAGACGTTTGACAACATGCGTGCCGTGACGACGCGGTTTTCCAGCACGTAACCAAGTCCAAACGGAGTGCGAGTGCGTTCGCCCGTGGCCCACCACTTTCCACTAGCGGAGCGGGCGAGATCCGTGACGGCATACGAGAGGTAACGATGGCCCGGCGGGTGTAGGTTTTGGTAAGCAGGAAACCACGCGGGGTGCCCGAACAGAAGTTCCGGCGGAATGATTTGTTCCTTGAGCAGCGTTTGCTCGCCAAAGAGGTCATTCAGCAGTGCCTCCAGCACACGCGCACGCTGACAAAGTCTGGCACCCAGCGACTTCCACTCAGCGTCGGAAAGAACCAGCGGGAATGCATCTAGCATCCATGGACGAGAGGATTGTCCATCATCGTCATGTGGATTGAAGGTTACACCGTCACGTTCGATGTGACCTTGCGCTTGGCCCCATCGTTTCCGCAACTCCACGTCGCCCATCTGATTCAGGTCTGGGCTTGCCGTCGGCTGATACTGCCTCGTCATAGACGCCTTTTGCTGGCGAATAAGATTCAAACATTCTTCAAGCCGATGGTGGGAGACTGCTGCGATATGTGAATCTTACGTCACCCGTGTGTCTCGGCGAAGATCCAACGTCAATGGGAATGCTGGGTTTTGCTCCAGTGGAGGAACGTTCACTTTGCCTGGAGTATGACCGAACCGAAAAAACCGAGCCGCACGTCGAGCCTCGGCTTCGTATGCGTTGATGGGAAAAGTATCGGAGTTTCTACCGGTTGGGTTCGCAACGTGGTACTGACAACCACCGATGGATCGTTCCGCCCAAGTATCCAAAACATCGAAAACGAGCGGCGAATGTACCGGAACGGTGGGGTGCAAACAACTGGCCGGACACCAGGCTCGGTATCGGACCGCGGCGACGAACTCACCAGGCGTCCCTGTCGGTTGTAAAGGAACGCGGCGTCCGTTGCATGTAATGCAATGTCGGCTGTCCGTCATCCCGGTAACTTTGACTTGCAGGCGTTCCACCGACGAGTCAACGAATCGCACGGTGCCACCTCCGCCCGGCTCTTCCCCCAGGACGTACCAGGGCTCAATTGCCGTTCGCAGTTCTACGTTCACGTTTTGATGCGTGACTTCACCGATCAACGGAAATCGAAATTCATACTGCGCCTGGAACCATTGGCGTTCAAATTTGAAACCGTAGCGACAAAGTTCGTCGATTACGTCACCGAAGTCGTTCCACACAAAGTGAGGTAGTAAGAAGCGATCGTGCAGTGATGTGCCCCATTGAACGAGCGGCTGGTCGTACGGACGCTCCCAGAACTTTGAGACAAGCGCGCGAATAAGCAATTGCTGTACAAGACTCATTCGCGCGTGGGGTGGCATTTCGAAGCCACGTAATTCGAGCAGGCCGAGCCGCCCGGTGCTGCTGTCGGGCGAGTAAAGTTTGTCGATACAGAACTCCGCGCGATGCGTGTTTCCTGTCAGGTCGATAAGTAGATTTCGAAAAAGGCGGTCCACCAACCAAGGTGCTGCGGGTTGGTCACGGCCGGGAACTTGGGCGAACGCCAGTTCCAGTTCATACAACGCATCGGCGCGGCCTTCGTCAACGCGTGGTGCTTGACTTGTTGGACCGACGAAGCGTCCGCTGAACAAATAAGAAAGCGACGGATGGTTCACCCAGTAGCCGACGAAACTCTTGAGCAAGTCGGGCCGCCGCAAGAACGGACTGTTTGCCGGCGAATCGCCACCAAGGACCACATGATTGCCACCGCCTGTTCCAGTGTGCAGTCCATCTAGATCGAACTTTTCTGTGCCCAAACGTGTGGTGCGCGCATCCTCGTAGATTCCCGTGGTTCGCTCGACCAGATCGCTCCAGCTAGAGGACGGGTGAATGTTGACCTCGATGACTCCCGGATCCGGCGTCACCTTCATCGATTGCAGGCGATGGTCATTCGGAGGTAAGTATCCTTCCACAACTACGGGCATCTGCAGTGTTTCGGCGGTCGCTTCTACGGCGACGATCAACTCAAGGTAGTCCTCAAGCAGTTCCAACGGAGGCATGAAGACGTGCAGTCGCCCACCACGAGGTTCGACACAAAGTGCAGTTCGCACGACGTATGCACCGGATGCGTCGACTTCTTCATGCTGATTGTCGCGAGTCTGCTCATTCGTTTTGCCGTGTTGTTGCCGCGATATTCCAGCCTGCCCGACAGCTTCGGGTTTACCACGCAGAAATGCTTGGCGGCGTTCTTCGAATTTGGGTAACGGATCGCGCTGGGGGAACGGATCAGTGGGCTCTACCAATGGAATTTCCGACTTTGGAGCCCACGGCAGCGAATCCAAAGGCAAGCGTAGACCGATCGGCGAATCGCCCGGCAACAGGAACATCTTTTCAGGTCGGAGCGGCCAAGGTCCCGTGCTCCATCGCCGATCTTGGCTTTGCCACCATGCCCTCTGCAGAGGAAACACATAACCCACAGGTTCTGCCACTCCGCGATTGAACACGGAGGCTAGTCGCGCCCGTTCTTCGGCGTCTTCTAACTTGGAATCTTGGGGCGTTACGTTAACGGGTAGCCGTTGCTCTTTCCATAAGTAGTAGGCGATGTCCTCGTAGACTGGAACGATGTATTTCTTCGTCACGCCCAACAGGCTGGCGAGGTGTTTCGCGAAGTGGCCGGCCTCTTCCGAACCAAACCCGTAGTCTTTGTCGATGTCAGCGATCAGATCGGGGTTGTGCCAGACAGGGATGCCGTCGGTACGCCAGTAGCATCCGAGTGCCCAGCGCGGCAAGGATTCGCCGGGGTACCACTTTCCTTGACCGTAGTGCAGCAGAGCGCCCTTACCGAAACGTTTCCTCAGTTTCTTGATTAGCATTTCGGAGAGACGACGCTTATCCGGCCCTACGGCTGCCGTCGTCCATTCGTCGCCTTCCATGTCATCAATGGATACGAACGTGGGCTCGCCGCCCATGGTCAGTCGTACGTCTTCTGCGGTCAGTCGAGCGTCGATCTCTTCACCCAGACGATTGATTGCGGCCCACTGCGCGTCCGTATGTGGTTTCGTAACTCGCGGGGCTTCTTCGATACGCGTGACGCTCATGCTGAAGTCAAAGTCAACTTCGCACTCATCGAGCGTTCCTGAAATCGGTGCGGCGGTAGATGGTTCGGGCGTACAGGCCAGCGGTATGTGCCCCTCTCCTGCTAACAGGCCAGATGTCGGATCGAGGCCAACCCAACCAGCTCCAGGGAGGAACACTTCTGCCCAGGCGTGCAAGTCGGTGAAATCGACGTCCGTTCCGCTGGGGCCGTCCAGCGATTTGATATCAGGCGCGAGTTGAATGAGATAGCCCGACACGAACCTCGCCGCCAGCCCTAAGTGTCGCAACGTCTGCACCAACAGCCAGCCACTATCACGACACGAGCCCTTTTTCAGTTTGACCGTTTCATCGGGAGTTTGTACGCCCGGTTCCATTCGAATCTCGTATTCGATTTCTTGCTCTAGCTTGGCATTTAGAGCCACGATAAAGTCGACGGTCTTCGTTTTTTCCTTGCTGATGCTGTCTATTAACGAAGACCACTCGCGCCCTGGTGGAATCACTTCCAAGAATGGAGCCAACTCTCGCTTGAGCGATGGCTCGTAGTCGAATGGAAAGTACTCCGCGGAAGATTCGACGAAGAATTCGAACGGATTGATAACCGTCATTTCGGCAATTAGGTCGACTTCGACAGTGAGCTCTCGCGTCTGTTCTTCAAAGACTGCGCGAGCCTGAAAGTTGCCGTGAGGATCTTGCTGCCAGTTCAAAAAATGGCCGCCGGGTTTGACGCGGAGCGAGTAGCTTTCGATTGGGGTGCGACAGTGTGGTGCAGGACGAAGCCGAACCAATTGTGGTCCAAGGCTAATGAGTTGGTCGTACTGATACGTTGTCCGATGGTTGAGCGCAACGCGGAGGGGCATGTTGTGTGAACTTTCTTGCGTGTTCGTCAGCGGCTGCTGGCGGAAGCCATAGATTTATGGGCTGGCTTGATTGATCGATGGGTTGCTAAGAAGTGAGGATATCGGCTTCTTAGTGTCCAAAGCGGCCTGGGAAATGGATCAGATAGAATTTGACTACTGTTGATGTTGAAAGACTTCCGGAACAGCGCGAAATGCGAAGTATGTCTCGTGAACTGCTGTGCTGATCGCATTCAGGGCCGTTTGCAGCGAGTCAATAAACTCGTGCATACCTTTGTCGATGATTTCTTGTGCAGAAATGCCATCGAGATCTGCTACCAACTGTTCCGCCAACACCATGGCGCGATTGTCTTCGTCAGAAACAGGACCCTTAATCTGTCGTAGCGAGTCTCTGGCACGTTTCACGCAATACTTGATGGACTGTGGAAAGTCTTCATTAAGGATCAGAAACTCGACCACTCGTTCTGGCGATACGGAGTGGTAGTGGCGACGGAACATTTGAAAGCCACTTACCGATCGCAGGACCACAGACCACAGTAAGTCGTCGTAGGTCGTGTTAACGTCTGCCAGGCGATGAAGCAGGGTGAAGTATTTGACATCGAGGATACGGCTTGTCTTGTCGGCACGCTCGATAAGGCGACCCACGTTGGCGAAGTGCCAGGCGACGCCACGAGTCATGGTTCCGTCTAGGATTCCGTGGAACAGGTAGATGCTCTGGACGATCTCCGCGTAGAACAACGGGTCATTACACACCGAAAGGTCTTGCGACGATTCGGTCACGAAATGAAACAATCCATTAAGTTGCTCCCACGACTCGGAAGAAATGACCTCGCGAACGGTGCGGGCGTTTTCTCGAGCCAACGCAACAGTGGTCAAAATGGAACTGTGGTACTCCTTGTCGAACGTTAAGAATCGACAGACATCTTCTTGGCTGAAATCAGAATAGTGCTGCGCAAAATACTCTTCATCGCCTGTCGCGCGGACCAGTGGTTCCCATTGTTCGATTCCCAGATCGGGAAGATCGATTGCTGCGTTGTGCGTGACTTCGACGAAGCGTGCGATGTTTTCTGCACGCTGTACGTTGCGAGCCATCCAGTAGATTGAATTTGCAACACGGCTGAGCATTTCGTTTCCTAAGGTTCGATAGGACTGACTGTTGCTCCCCAACCGTAGCCAGCGTCGGACTCCGGATTGGGCAACGAAGGTGGGCTCTAAAGGGACTGGCTTACGTCTGCGGACTCGGTACCGGCCCCGGCAATCACCCACGTGTCTTTACTTCCGCCGCCCTGGGAAGAATTAACAACCAGCGATCCCTTCTTCAGAGCGACACGCGTTAGGCCACCGGGCAGTACCCAAATGTCGTCGCCATACAGAACGTACGGTCGCAGATCCACGTGTCGACCTTCGAAGCGATCACCAACAAGCGTTGGAACGCGAGACAGTGCGAGCGTCGGCTGCGCGATGTAGTTCCGCGGATCGTTGCGGATCAAATGGGCGAATTCGTCTTGCTGCTCTTTCGTCGAGTGTGGACCGATCAGCATGCCGTATCCGCCGGCTTCATTGGCCGCTTTCACAACCAATTGGTCTAGGTTTTCCAATACGTACTTTCGGTCGTCTTCGCGTTCGCAAACGTAGGTCGGCACGTTCGGGATAATTGCTTCTTCGTTCATGTAATAGCGAATCATGTCCGGAACAAACGAGTAGATAACTTTATCGTCGGCGACACCTGTTCCGGGGGCGTTGGCCAGGGCGACGTTGCCACTGCGGTATGTGGACATCAGGCCAGGCACACCAAGCATTGAGTCTTTCCGGAATTCGTCAGGATCCATGAAGTCGTCATCGATGCGTCGATAGATGACATCAACACGTTGGAAGCCTTCGGTGGTTCGCATGTAGACAAAGTCGTCTTTGACAACCAAGTCTTGACCCTCCACCAGTTCGACACCCATCTGTTGCGCCAGGAACGAATGCTCGTAGTAGGCGGAGTTATAGATGCCAGGCGTCAGAACCACGACGTTCGGGTTTTCGACGTCAGTTCCCTTAATCGATTCCAATGTGCTGTAGAGCTTGGATGGGTAATCGATGACAGGTCGGACACGAGAGTTAGCGAACGCGCGCGGAAAACTGCGTTTCATCAGCAACCGGTTTTGCAAAACATACGACACGCCTGACGGACACCGAAGGTTGTCTTCGAGTACATAGATCGCACCGTCGTTGTCGCGAATTAGATCGGTGCCAGTGATATGGCACCAAATACCCTTCGGCGGAGTAATTCCAACACACTGCGGACGGTAGGACTTTGCCTTTTCCAAAATTGAGCGAGGTAAGACACCATCGTTGACGATGTTTTGCTCACCATAGATGTCGTTGAGGAAATGGTTCAGGGCCTTGATCCGCTGTTTTAGCCCAGCCTCAATATGCTGCCACTCGAACGACTCGATGACTCTGGGAATGATATCGAACGGAAAGATTTTCTCGGTGCCGGAATCATCACCGTAGACAGTGAAGGTGATTCCCATTCGCAAGAGTGCTTTGTCGATTGCGTCCTGACATCGACGAAGTTGTTCGGGGCTGAGGTGGGCTAGGGTCTCAAAGAGAACTCGACTTCCAGCCCGAGGACGATTTCCGTCGGAGAAGAATTCGTCGTAGAAGTCGCCGATCACATAATCGACGAAATTCGTGGCGGACATGTACAACCCTGGAATGGTTTTCAGTCTTGATCAATCCGCCTGGACGACCCGGATTATAACAAACGCCACCTGGTGGTACAGGTTGTGGTTATCTAGCGCCAATCTGATGCGGCTTCTTGGCGAGTGAGATGCGCGGCGATTCCTCCTTTAGCAGTTAACGGATCTATTCCTCTACGCGAAATCTTCACGCGTTTCGGTCGGCGCTCACGGCTTCACGCAGTTTGCTTGGGAACTCCGGAGAAGCAGTAAGGACGCGTGTCCAGGTTGGCATTGCAGCGACGCCGGCTGGGTCCGCGTGATATTCTTGGCCTGCTTCGATGATCAATTGTGCGAATCCCTCGATGATTTGCTCTTCGACATGGCGATCATAGGCCAAGCTGTTCAGCACCGAGTCCGCGTGGTACTGGCGAATACCGTCTTGTGCCGCTCGCAGGTAGGCTGCGCGGAGGGAGATGAAGTGGCCGTTGTCTAGCACGATGCCGCGACTGGCGAGCGTACGATAGATCGTCGTCACGATGTCGAAAGTCATCTTCATGAGGCCACGTGACCGGTCATCCAGCGAAACCGGTTGATGCTTGTGCTCATAGCTTCGCGCGATGTCGATTTGGCAGCAACGTTTTGGCGACGTATTGCGAAAAACTTCGGCAAGCGTCCCGACTTCTAAACCCCAATCGCTGGGTATTCGGTTAGATCGAGCCAACGTCGAGGTGACTGCAAACTCGCCGGCCAGCGGATAGCGGAAGCTTTGCAGGAAGACCAAGAAGGAATCGTTGCCAATGATCGAGATCAACGCTTTCAGCAGAGGCCCCATCAGCAGACGTACCACGCGACCGTGCATTCGGTCGGTACAGCGAGCGTAAAACGCCTTGCAAAAGTCAAAGTCTAAACTTGGATCCGCCATCGGTAGGCATAAGCGAACCAACATGTCCGTGTCGTAGTCGACAATATCGCAGTCATGCAGAACGAACGCTTTCAGCCGTGGATCAGCCAGCAGGTAGCCGAATCCCATCCAGACCGCGCGGCCTTTACCAGGGATCGTCACATTGAAGCCGCTGTCTGCCAGCTCTTGAATGAGGGCTGTTCCGCGCGGTCCATCTGTCCAAAGCAGATGCGCCGTATCGCCAAGTGGTTCCAGTAGCTTCGCACACTCGTTGTAGTCGTCCACATCGTCGGCTCGATTGAGAACGACAACGATGGTGTCCAGGAATGATGATCCCGCCAATTCCTTTACGATTTGCCGGAACGCGTCGGCTCGCATGTCCGATGCAGTGATCGGCAATACGAGTCCGATTGGATACTGAGCGGAGGCGCGGTTTAGCCGTCTCTCTAAGTCACCTGGCTGGATCGTGCCAAGGTCGTGAATCGTAGTGATCGGTCCAGTTTGAGAAAAGTCTGGCAATTTCAGGCTCTTTCTTCTTCAGGGAGTATTCATGGAACTAGCCAAACGACCTGCGACGGTTCCAACGCTAGTTGTTGGTCGAACGTATTTCCGGCGATGAGATCTGTCGCCTTGGCGTACTCGGCCGGGAGATCAATCGTTACTGTCTCGTTGTGGAAGTTCGCAGCAACCAGAATTCGTTGCGAGCCAGAGTGCGATTGTCGCTCGAAACACAAAACATGATCGGAACTGCTTTCCAAATATTGCTGCGCTGCGTCTGGGTGGAAAGCTGGTTGTTGCGTTCGAATCTGAAGTAACCGCTGCATGCCCTCGAAGATCAGGCGATGAAGATTGTCTTCATTTAGGCGAGCGTTGAGTTCCGTGATCGTAAACTTCCGCCGATTGATTCGACGTGGGATACCGGACCGTTCGGCTGCTTCCACATCATTTTGCGAACCAACAAGGCTGTGAAAGTACACTGCGGGCATTCCCTGCAGCGATAACATCACTGTTTGACTGGCTAGAAATCGCTGGGCATGCTCCTCGATGGATAACTCCTTGGCGGCTGGTCCCAAGGCGTCAACGTAGCTGACATTCAACTCGTAGGGCGAGTCTGAGCCGTCTGGGTTGCGTCGCGTTCCAACACGAGCTCCTCGTTGTCGAACGGCCTCAACCAGCGAGTTCAGACGCTCGTTGGAGACTTGTCCCTCCAGCGGGCGAACACCGACACCATCATGGGACGCTGTGAAATTGAAGTACGTGGCGCCTGCTGGTGGACTCTCAAGTTCCGACAACCAACGCTTCAAAGGCAACGCATCTTCGTTGAGGAACGCGTCGAGCAGCAGCGGGGGCAAACTGAATTGGTAAACCATGTGAGCTTCGTCTCCGTCACCGAAGTAGCTCACGTTTTCCTTGTGCGGGACGTTAGTCTCCGATAGCAGAAGTACGTGTGGTGCAACCATTTCCAAGACATCACGCAATAGTTTGACGACCTCATGCGTCTGCGGAAGGTGGATGCAGGATGTGCCGATTTCTTTCCACAAGTAGGCGATAGCGTCCAAACGAATGATGCGTGCGCCGTGACTAACGTACAGCAGCAAGATATCGATGACTTCGGCCAATAATCGAGGCGAGCCGTAATTCAAATCCAACTGATCGCGGCTGAATGTCGTCCACAGCCAGCGTGTTCCGTCCACCGTTTCGAAATCCGAGAGAAGCGGAAGACTGCGGGGCCGTGTGACGCCGGAGACGTCGGTATCAGGAGCAACCTCAATAAAGAACTCGTTATACGGGGGCTTGTTCTGCAAATAGTTTTTAAACCACTCGCTGTGCTGCGATACATGGTTGACGACAAAGTCCAGCATGACGTGGCCGTGATCGCGGAATGCGGCCACGTCATCCCATGATCCAAGGTCGGGATCGATCTGGCGATAATCAATAACGGAGAATCCATCGTCCGATGAATAGGGAAAGCAGGGCAGGAAGTGGACGTTGTTCAGCACATCAAAGAGATTGTGCTCTGAAAGAAAACGACGCAACGTCGACAGTGAATTAGTCTGGCCCTGGTCTGCGTCTGGCTGAACTTGGTCCCCGTAGGTGATCAGCACGACATCCTGTTCGTCCCAGCTTGACTTGTGGTTGGAGTTCGCCGCCGCAAACTTGGCGGTGAACTTCTTGAGGACTTCGGAAATAAGTCCCTTCGCGGAAGAAACCTTTTCAGATTCGGTGGGCGACGCGCCATAGATACGCTGTAAACGTGACTCGATCCGAGTTAGGTCCAGCGTTTGATTTTGCACGTTGTCTACACTCCTTCGCAGCGTAATCGGGTCTTACAACTCGTCCTCACCTGTAAAGTTGGTGAGAATAGCTCTCAGCTTTCGTCTCAATACGGCGTAGCTAAAAAACAATTTACCCAGCTCGTAATTGTTGTCGACCATCTGTTGACGATAACCGGGGTCAGAAATCACCCGGCGAACTTGTTCCACGACGTCTTTCGTGAGATATCCGTTCATGCTGATGACGTCGAAACCTTTTGGTTCGATGTCGGTGACGAAGATCGAATACCGATTCACGAGCACTGGTTTGCGATAGTAGAACGCTTCGATCAACGCGTTTCCAAAGCCCTCGTAAATGCTTGGATAAGTAATGAAATCGGCGTGGGCATAGGCATCACCCAGGTCGTAGATCTTTTTGCCCTCAGTATCGTCGCGCAGGTCGCCAACGTAATTCGCAGCGAATCGCAGGTCGACGCCCTGATTTTCTGCCATTTCTGCCAGCGCTGATTGATATTCGTCGCCCTCGTCACCGGATTCGTGCGTAATCACGAGCTTACATTTCGGGTTGCGCAGGGCCGCAATCAAGCCGATCGCATGCTCAATACCTTTTCTCGGTACGACGCGGGTCGGTTGCAAGAAGAGGATGTCGTCTTCTTCGATTCCGATCGCCTGTCGAAAGTCTGCATTGAAATCGTCAATGCCACGCGGATCTGTCTCGAAGTCCAAGACATTGGGGACCAAAATCGACGACGCTCCGCAACGATGCGAAAGATCTCGTTGGGCGGCTGAGTTAATCGTGACGTGTTGAATCGATGGCATCACGGGCGGAAACGACATCAGCAGAAAATCGCCCACGGCGTTTACCTTGAAGCGATCTCGTTCCCAATAGAAATCGTGGTGGTGGGCGATCGTTGGAAATCCAGTCTCGGCCACGAAGGTGGTAATCGCGTGACCCAGCGGCAAGTTCATCGGAATGCACAATGCGTTTTGTGCAACTAAGACTTGGATGTCGAAGCGGTCGACGAAATCATAGATCTCGCGTTTCAGATGTTCGCTGATGGCATAGATGCGACTGGTAACATCTTTGTCGCGATGCGTACGTCCAAAGATCCTCTCGTTGATCCATTGGATATCGGGATTGCCAAAGAAGGCGTGCGGCACCAGTTTGCTGACACTGGGGTCCGTATTGAGCTTGCCGCCGAACCAATAGCTGGTGTGTTTGTGATCCCACAGCACCTGTGCCCATTTGGACGCTTCTAGCGATACGCCGTCGGTACCAAAGAAGCGAGTACCAATGAAGCCAATGCGATGACCTGTTCCGGGATTCATTTCGGGTTGTTTTGTTGAGGTAGACATTCGATGAGTTGAGGCAATTCCGTCACCACGATGTCCGCCTCGACACCATGAACGCGATCGTCATTACTGCGAAGTCGCAAACTCCGCTGATCTCCTGCGAAAAGGGCCGTCCGAAATCCAACTTGGGCGGCTGCAGTTATGTCGTTAAGCATGTCGTTGCCGACGTACAGCACCTGGGTTGGTGAAATGTCGTGTTGCGCCAGCTTGGATGCCGCGAGTTCGTAGAGGTCAGTGCCCGGTTTGGCGCGACGATGCTCATACGAAAAGTACATTAATTCTTGGGCGAATCCTAAACCTTCCAGCGATTCATCCAAGTGCGCGGGAAATAGAAGCGGCGTAAAAAACTGAGCATTGCTCACAATCCCTAGCATCAGTCCCCGGTCTCGAATCGAGGCCAACGTAGTCTCCGCACCTGGCATGGGCCAAGTAGGATTGACCCGCAATTCGAACTCGACCGAAAACACTTCGAAGTCGACGCTTGCGAGGTCGCTCGAAATTCGAGGTAAGACGTTCGCCCAAATTTCGCGGTAGTCCACTTCTGGGTAGGCCACGCCGCGTTGCTTCAATCGATCGTGCTCGGCACGGACCGCCACCTCGAATTGCGAAACT
>CAYQMZ010000136.1:4391-12649 GCA_964418725.1 uncultured Pirellulaceae bacterium | reverse complement strand
GCAATGTGGCTGAACGTCGGCAATCACAAAGGCACCGGGATTGCCATTTACAACGACCACAGCCTCATCTTCACGTTCCAGCCGCCAGCAAGCAGTGTGACGATGACGTCCAATCAAGCCGCTCCCTTAGGAAATACGATGGATATCCTGGGAGCCACGCATTCATTTGCGGCCGACGTTCACATCGAAGGAGGCTCGTTCGACGCCATCACCTTCCGAAATCCGCATCGCGTCACATCCGGAACCGTCCATGCAACGGCAGGGCAGATTCAAGTTCTTGGAACCATGGAAGTCGGAGCCGCACGACTTTCGGCGGTAGGATCCCAAAGCCCGGAAGGCCAAGTCGTATTCGCGTCCTATCCCGATCCGTTGCTCCACCTCCCCGGCACGCTGAAGACGATCGGCACTGATGAAACAGTGATCGCCGGCGAGATCGGCGTGCTCATGGAGCAGGACTCTGCCGTGATTTCGAATTCGGCGAACATCACAATCAACGGTGGTCTTGAAGACGTCCTACTGGGGGCAGTAGAGACAACCGGAGATGTCACGCTGGAGGCGTTAGGACAGAGCTATGATGCGGGAGCGAACCCGAACGTCGTCGCCAATCAACTGACGATCCTAAGTGGCTCCCCTGCCATTCCTTTGCCTGAGGATTCGTCCCTGGAAACATCAATTTCAAGCCTCTCCGTGCTTTCTAACGGTGATGTCCAGCTCACGAATTCGAAGCCCCTTGTCCTGAATCGAGGAGAGGCACGAAGCCTAGATATCTCGGCAATGGGTGACATCGAAATCCACGGCAACATCGAGACAGAACTGGACCTGATCGTTACCACGATCGACCAAGCGACGCCAGGGCAAGACATCGGGATCGGTCCCGTCACGCTCAAATCTCTATCGGGTGACGTTGTCGTATCCGCCGGAGACAACTTAGAAATCGCACACGGCGCGACCCTGGATGCGCACAACGACATCTCACTCTTTGCGGACTCTCTAAACCCACCAGTTGATCCTGGAGAAGGTGCCGTCGTTGTCATCGAAGGAACTTTGAAGTCGACACAGGGGGACATAGAACTCACCACGGGAGAAGACAACGATCGCGTATTCTTGGACGTGGCAAACGTGGGCCAATTCTCGGTATTCGGTTCGCTCGGAGACAACTCCGTGGTCGTCAATGGCACGCCCGGCGACGACAGTTTCCGCTCCGAAGAAGTGGGGCTGCTCCAACGACTGACGTACCAAGGCTCTACGAATGCAATTCTCAATACCAACGGCATCGGAGTGATTTCAATCAACGGCCAGGATGGAGCAGACCACTTCGCCCTTTCTCCTTCGACAGCAACCGACTTTATCATCAACGGAGACGATCCGACGTCCGCTCCTGGCGACACTTTGCAATTCGATGCAATGGGCCGACAGACACTCCATGACTCAGTGAGTGACGTCATCCAACATACAAAATCAATCACTTACACTGGCATTGAATCAGCCACGGTCATTGGCGCCGCTATCGCGCCCGATTCCTTTGAGGCCAACGATTCGCTTGCCCAGGCATTCGACTTGCGCGTGCCGGATCAGAGTGTCAGTGCCAACATCCACGACGCAAACAACGACGACTGGTACAAATTCCGAGCGAACGTGGACGGTCCGTTGGCAATCGACCTGTTCTTCAGCCAGCAAGACGGTGACCTAGATTTGTGGCTGTGGTCCGGTGATGGGCAAAACAATCTGGGTATTTCTAATTCGTCGACCGACAACGAACGAATTCAGACCAACGTTTCGGCCGGCCAAGAGTTAGCCATTCGCGTATCGGGATTCGGCGGCGCAACCAACCCCAACTACACCCTGCGAATCGACGGCACCAACCCTCTGGCCGATCGTTTCGAGCCAAACGACACTCCGGCGACAGCAAATGATCTTGGGTTGTCCCCCAACCAAGTCCACTCGTCACTAGACGTGCACGAAAACGGCAATGACGATTGGTATCGCTGGACCGCACCCGGCAGCGGACCATTGTCGGTAAGCGCCTTATTCAATCATGACTTGGGAGACATTGACCTGGCGATCTACCGGGACGATCAAGATCCAGCAGTCGATGCTCCTCTGGCGCAGTCCTTGGGAACAACCAGTGGAGAGATCGTCGACATTACAGCAACCGCGAGAACTTCTTATCTGATTCACGTCTTCGGAGGCGGCTTCCGCGAGACGAGCCCGAACTACGAACTGACAATCACCGGACCGACATCTGCAGACGCTAACCAAGACGGGAGTATCGACTTTCAAGACTTCTTGATTTTCTCTGCGAACTTCGGAAAGTCACCGGCGACTTACGGCCAAGGAGACTTTGATGGCAATGGAACCGTCGATTTCACAGATTTTCTCCTGCTGAGCAAACAGTTCGGAACCAAGAATCAGTGATGTCCTTCGGTGGGATCACCATTGAATGCCGTTTGCGAGGTTGCTTTTGAAGGCGACGGGAGAACACAATACGGGAGTCCCGCCTCCCTCACTCCACGTTGAACGATGAAGCAACCCGCGCGACTGTTCCTTATTGCTCTCGCGTGGTGGACGTCCACCGACGCGCAAGCGGTAACACCCGATTTCCCGCAACAAGTTCAGCCGATTTTTGCGGAACATTGCTATCAATGTCACGGCCCTGAATCGCAAGAGTCAAACTATCGACTCGATATTCGTGCGCGAGCTCTGGGAAGTGGTGATCGTGGCAAACCAATCGTTGCAGGCAACAGTCAGGCCAGCCCACTAATCCAATATGTTTCGCGTATCGACGACGAGACCGCGATGCCGCCGGAAGGTGATGGTGCGGCGTTGTCGTCGGAGCAAGTCCAAACGCTGCGAGATTGGATCGATGCCGGTGCGGAATGGCCGGATGAATTGGCGGGCGACGAAAACGAAAAGCTAACGACCAACCATTGGTCGTTTCAACCGATCACAAATCCCTCGTTGCCGACTCCGGCTTCCGAGTGGCCGCGCAGTGAAATCGACCACTTCGTTTTCGAAAAGCTTCAGTCAAGCGAACTGCAACCCTCGATTAAGGCAGACAGAGTCACGCTTATCCGACGGATCTATTTGGATATGCACGGCTTGCCTCCCACGCGCGAACAAGTCGCCAACTTTGTGAACGATACGAGCGACGACGCGTGGAGCAAGGCCGTCGAATCAGTTCTTAACAGCCCGCGCTACGGCGAGCGATGGGCTCGGCACTGGCTGGACGTGGCGAGGTTCGGCGAATCAACGGGCTTCGAAGTGAATCGCGATCGGGAGAACGCCTATCACTATCGCGACTATGTGATCGAATCATTCAACGACGACAAGTCGTATCGCGATTTCGTAATCGAACAACTCGCCGGGGATGTCGTCGGAGCTGACACGGGAACAGGCTTTCTTGTTGGTGGTCCGTATGACTTGGTAAAGAGTCCGGACATTAATCTCACGCTGGCACAGCGACAGGATGAGCTGGCTGACTATGTTAACACAACGGCAACCGCCTTCCTGGGGATGACCGTTGGCTGCGCACGATGCCACAATCACAAGTTCGACCCCATTCTGCAAAGAGACTACTACGCAATGGCTGCAGTCTTTGCAGGCGTCGAACATGGCGAGCGTGAACTGCCCGGTGCCGAAACGCAAAAGCAGAAGATCGCGTCGCTAGAGTCGAAGTCCAAGTCGCTAGAAAGAGAGATCGACGAACTGAGAGCAAATGCCCCGGCGCGTACGGCTGAGGGCAAACGTGATCCAGTCAGCTTTAAGCTGAACATTGAGAGCTTCGAACCAACGCTGGCGAAGTGGCTTCGCTTTACGATCAGCGACGCATCAGGGGGCGAACCCTGCATCGACGAGCTAGAGATATTCGACGTCGCGGGCCGCAACGTTGCCCTTAGCGACGCAGGGGCTGTCCCATCAGCCTCGGGAACCTTGCCGGGCTACAAAATCCATCAACTCGCGCACATCAACGATGGGAAATACGGCAATGAACATAGCTGGATCTCCAACACCGTGGGTGGTGGTTGGGTGCAGATCGAATTGGCCGCAGCCACGAAGATAGCCAAGGTTCAATGGGGTCGCGATCGCAACGGTGCCGTCAAAGATCGGTTGGCGACGCACTACACCATCGAAGTTGCCACGGCACCCAACGTGTGGAAGAAAGTTGCTTCGCAGGAAGGTCGCAAACCATTTGGCAAGACAGAATCAAGGCTTGCTTTCATTTCCCGATTACCCGAAGCCGAACGAAAGCAGGCCCAAGATCTTGTCGACGCGTCGAAACAGATTCGCGAAGAAATCAACAAACTGACCAGGGAAATCCCAAAGGCCTATATCGGCACGTTCAAGGCTGCGGAGCCTGTCTACCGTCTCTATCGCGGTGATCCCACATCGCCTCGTGAGTTGGCAGCACCAGACGCACTCTCGGTGGTCAGCTCCCTAGGACTCAGCGGCGAGACACCCGAGAGCGAACGACGACTTGCGCTCGCTCGCTGGATCGCCAGCCCCGACAATCCGCTCACCGCCCGCGTTATCGTGAATCGAGTCTGGCATTACCACTTTGGCACCGGAATCGTCTCGACGCCCAGCGACCTGGGAAAAAACGGTACGCCGCCAACGCATCCCAAGTTGCTCGATTGGTTGGCATGGAACTTCATGCAGAACGATTGGTCACTCAAGTGGCTGCACCGCCAAATTTTGAACTCGGCAACCTTTCAGCAGTCGAGTGCTCCCCGTGAAGAAGGACTAGCCAAAGACGCGGCCTCGCGTTTGTTGTGGCGATATCCACCGCGACGATTGGAAGCCGAAGCGATCCGCGACTGCGTGCTTCAGGCCACTGGATCGCTGCAGCATCGCGGCGGCGGACCGGGATTTCTGCTGTTGGACATCGACCACGAGAACGTGCACCACTACTTTCCCAAAAAGGAAATCGGACCGTCTGAGTTTCGCCGCATGATCTACATGACGAAGATCCGACAAGAACAGGATGCCGTGTTTGGCGTGTTTGATTGCCCCGACGGCGGACAAGTGATTCCATCACGAAGTCGATCGACAACACCGCTGCAGGCATTGAACTTGCTGAACAGTGACTTCATGCTGCAACAAGCCCAGCGGCTTGCGGATCGTGTCACGACGATGCACAAAGGCAATCGAACATCGCAAGTGAAAGAACTCTTTCGCGTAGCGTATACGCGCGAGCCAGCACCCACTGAATTGCGTGCAGCAAAGCAACTAGCCAACGTGCACGGTCTGCATGCCGTCTGCCGCGCAATCCTGAACTCAAACGAATTTCTCTTCCTGCAATGATTAACGCTCGACAGCTACTCGATCGACGCAACTTCCTCAGGCAAACCGGTGCGGGACTGGGTGGCATTTCGCTTGCCTCGCTGCTGGCGAACGACGGATTGCTCGCTGGTGACAAACAACCCGCTCTGCGGCCCAAAATCGATCCACAGAATCCAAACGGGGCTCGCGATCCACACTTTACGGCGAAAGCGAAGAACGTGCTGGTGATTTTCTGCGCCGGTGCTTGCAGCCACCTCGACACGTGGGACTACAAGCCCGAACTGGTTCGCATGCATGACAAGCCGATGCCTACGGAGGAAAAGATCGTCACCTTTCAGGGCGAGCAAGGCACGTTGCAAAAGAGTCCATGGAAGTTCAAGCCGCGTGGTCAGTCCGGCAAGATGATCTCGACGTTGGTCGATCGAATCGGCGAATTCGCGGACGACATGTGCTTTATCCATTCGATGACCGGCAAGACCAACACGCACGGCCCGGCAGAGAACTTCATGTCGACGGGGTTTACGCTGGATGGCTTTCCCAGCATCGGAGCTTGGTCGACTTACGCACTGGGCAGCGAAAACGAGAACTTGCCTGCTTTCGTGGCAATCCCCGATCCACGTGGCACTCCACAATCAAGCGTGAACAATTGGGGGCCGGGTTTTCTGCCAGCCGTCTTCCAGGGCACAGACTTCAACGCCAGCAAACCGATTCGCAATTTGGCCCGACCTGGCGCAGTTGGTAGTGATGAAGATCTCGCGACGCGCCGCTTCTTGCAGCAGTTGAACAAGCAGCACCTACAGAAATTTCCGGGCGATACTGAACTTGCGGCACGAATCGCCAGCTATGAACTGGCTGCAAAGATGCAATTGAGCGTACCCAAGATCAGCGACCTTTCGACCGAGTCCGCTCACACACTGAATGCGTACGGTGCGAACGACACCGAGAACAAACTCAAAGCGGACTTCGCCAAGAACTGCATTCTCGCTCGGCGACTGATCGAAAATGGGGTCCGCTTCGTGCAACTGTTCAACGGTGCCTATCAGACTGGTGGCGAGGGAGTTAGCAACTGGGATGGTCACAAATTCCTGAAGAAGCAGTACAGCAAACACGGACCGGTGCTCGACCAGCCAGTCGCCGCGTTGCTGGGCGATCTAAAGCAACGAGGCCTTCTCGATGACACGCTTGTCGTTTGGTGTACCGAGTTCGGTCGCATGCCAACATTCCAAAAGGGTGCAAGCGGTCGCGACCACAATCCGTCCGGCTTCACAACGTGGATGATGGGCGCCGGTGTGAAGAAAGGATTCAGCTACGGTGCGACCGATGCGTTTGGTTACAAGGCAGTCGAAAACGTCTCGACGGTGTACGACTTCCACGCCACGATTTTGCACCTGCTGGGACTCGACCATGAACGACTCACGTACTACCACAACGGAATCGAACGACGCCTAACGGATGTTCACGGGACGGTGATTCGTGATGTACTCGCGTGAATGAGACTCAACGAGCTTCCCAATAGGGTCTTGCCGTCGACTAGACACGAGGTAACCGCAATGCGACTTTGTCTTTTGTTTGCCCTCCTGCTGCTAGCCAATTGGGCTGTCGCTGAGAAACCCAACATCGTGTTGCTGATGGGGGACGATCACGGTTGGGACGAGACGGGATTCAACGGCCATCCTCACTTGAAGACACCCGTATTGGACCAGATGGCGGCCAGTGGGCTGCGTCTGGATCGCTTCTATGCCGCTCATCCAACTTGCTCGCCAACGCGGGGGAGTGTGATGACGGGCAGGCACCCGAATCGCTACGGCACCTTCACGCCCAATTATTCGATTCGCCCGGAAGAAATCACGATCGCACATCTGCTCAAGCAGGCGGGCTACGCATGCGGGCATTTCGGAAAGTGGCATCTGGGGCCGGTAAAGAAAGCTTCGCCGACCGGCCCAGGGGCGATGGGTTTCGACGAATGGTTATCGCACGACAACTTCTTTGAGATCGATCCAATACTCTCTCGCAACGGTGGCGTGCCGGAAAAGATCGTGGGGGAAAGTTCCGAAGTAATTATCAAGGCCACCATCGACTTCCTAAAAAAGTCACGCGGCAACAAGCAACCAAGCTTCGCAGTTGTTTGGTTCGGTTCGCCGCACGAACCCTACAGCGGCTTAGACAAAGACCTTGCGCTCTACGATGATCTTCCATCCAAGTATGCAGAGAAACAATTTCGCCTGACGTCGAACGAAACCGGGCGGCCAACGAAACGGTCGCTGCGCGATATTTTGCAAGAACGCTATGCAGAAATCACGGCGATGGATCGAGCCATCGGGCAGTTGCGTGATTGGCTGCAACAGGAAGGCATGCGCAATGATACGTTGCTGTGGTATTGCGGCGACAACGGAACGCCAGGTGACGGTGTCGTTACGTCCCCGTTCCGCGGTCAGAAGGCAACGATGTACGAAGGAGGCATTCGAGTCCCCGGTGTAATCGAGTGGCCGGCACGCATTCCGAAGGCCTTCGTATCGGACGTGAATGCAGTGACTAGCGACATCCTGCCCACGCTGTGTTCTATCACAAAGACGACGCCACCATCACGACCACTCGATGGCATCGACATAAGTGGGTTGTTCGACGGAAGCATAACCAAGCGACCAAAGCCTATCGGATTCTGGAGTTACGATGACAGCAACGAGTCGATGAACCGTCCCTACCTTGAAGCTGAAGTGCAACGAGGCACAACGCCGCTGGTGAAGATGATGAATGACATCTACACACGCAACTTCCGCAACTTTCATCATCCAGAGTCGACGCCCGATGATTTCGCTGGCACCCGAGTACTGCTGGGGAACCAATTCAAACTGATCGTTACAAGCAAACGCGGCGGTCCGACCACACAAGAGCTTTACGACGTGCGCAAGGATCCTATGGAAAGGACGAACTTGATCGAATCCGAGCCCGACGTCGCTCAGTCGATGCAGGCGGACTTG
>CAYQMZ010000136.1:0-4381 GCA_964418725.1 uncultured Pirellulaceae bacterium | reverse complement strand
GACTTGCATGATTGGCAAGAATCGGTGCTCAAGAGTCTCACGGCGGCCGACTACGATTAGTGTCTGCGGTGCGACCCAATCTGACCATTAAAGCGATAAACACCGCGAAATCAGCGGCTGTGAGAAATCTGAAAATTCTCTCAGAAGCTCGTTAACCTCCTTCAAAAACAGGGCATTTGCTGTCATGCGAGAAGTACCTGGAAATGGCGGAGACGAGAAAAGTGGTCGGAACCCCGATTCACCGATTGGAGGCAGCCAGTCCGATACATCGCAGAGTGCAAGCGCATCGCAGTCTACGAGTGCATCGCAGACTGAACACGACGCAAAAATCGTCACGCTGCTGACCGAAATTCAGTTGCCGCTGATGTTGTACGTCCGTTCGATCCTCCCAGTTAGCAGCATGGCCAAGGACGTATCTCAACAAGCCAACGTAAAGATCTGGGAAAAGCGAAACGATTTCCAATTGGGAACAAACTTCAAGGCCTGGGCATTTTCGATCGCTAGATTCGAAGTCCTGAATTTCCGAAAGCAGCAAGCTCGCGATGCGAGACTGATGTTCAGCCCAGACTTGCAAGATGCCATCACCGCGGAACTGTTAGAGAGACAGGGCGACGTGCGCCCAATGCACGATGCGCTTCGCGGATGCTTGACCACGCTAAAGCAAAAGGAGAAGCAGCTACTACTTCACCGCTACGCAAGCGCCGACACGCTGGCCAACTATGCACGCGAGGTCGGACGTAGCGTGGGCGGACTTAAGGTAACGCTGCACCGACTACGGAATAAGCTGCTCGACTGTATCCACCGAAAGCTGGCCTCGCAATGAATCGGCACAAATTCAAAGAACTTGTCGACGCCCTCCTAGAAGGCGAGCTTTCGGAGGCCGAGTTTCTGGAACTTGAGGCCGAGCTCACGGTTGATCCCGAGCTGCGGCGCGAGTACCTGGATCGAATCGCGCTGACGACATTGCTAGAGGCAGAAGCCAACGCCGAAGTCATCGAACCGGACGAGCGTCCTTCTGTCAGCCCATCCAACGACAAAGGGGCTTGGTTGCGTTTCGCGATAGGTGTTACTGTAATTTGTGCGACGGCGGCGGGCTTCATGTTGTCGCCCAATCTCTTCCCGCCAGACGATTCAAAGACACTTCAAGCCAGCAGCACGGAAGACGAAGCAGCGGGCTACGGAGTCATCAGCGGTCAGGACGACGTCGTTTGGACAGATCAACAGGCTCGTTCAACAGGCTCACTCATCCCAACAGGCACGTTGTCGCTGGCAAACGGTGTCGTGCAAATGGAACTGTTCAGTGGTGTCTCCGTTGTCGTCGAAGGTCCGGCCGAATTCGCCGTATCTTCACCAATGCACATGACAATCCAATCGGGAAAGCTCCGTGCACACGTGCCAGAACCCGCACATGGATTTCGAGTCACAACGCGTGACGGCGACATCGTAGATCTGGGAACAGATTTCGCCGTGGATGTCGGTAACACTCAGTCTGAACTGCATGTGTTGGACGGCGAGGTCGAACTGCATGGCTCGGCGCGGAATTCGAAGTCAAAGGTCCGGCGTTTAACCAAAGGTCAAGCACTCAGCATTACAGACGGAGTTGTCTCCACCGTACAGGCAGACAGCCAACGGTTTGTTGGCCAGGACGAAATCGTTGATCGGCTGAAAGACGCTCGGAAGAATCGTCGTGAAGAATGGCTCTCGTGGAGCAAGCAACTGCGTCAGGATCCGCGTCTCATCGCACTCTACCAAGTTGGCCTTGAGCCGAATGCTTCCTCCACCACTGATGCTGAATGGCGAGCTAATCGTCGCATTCGCAATCAAGCGACGAATACCTCGACAGGGCAAGAGCAGCCTCGCGAGTTAGCCAGTGAAGGTGCCGTTGTTGCAGCAGCGCGAACAACGGATCGATGGCAGCATCGCGATGGTGCACTCGACTTTAGTCCCACAGGCAGCCGAGTTCGACTTACAGTCCCGGGCCAATACGGGGCCCTTACCTTGATGTGCTGGGTCAAGATTAACAGCCTGGATCGCTGGTACAACTCGCTGTTCTTGACGGACGGTCATGAAAGGCATGAACCGCACTGGCAGATCATGGATGACGGTCGCTTGTTCTTTTCCGTCAAGAAACGCGACCAATGGGATCGCAGCAAGGGCGAGCGAGACAAACACATCTACTACTCGCCACCGTTTTGGGACAACTCGTTAAGCGGCCAATGGCTGATGATCGCGACTGTTTACGATGTGGATCAACGTTGCGTAACGCATTACGTTAACGGCCAAATGATTAGTGAAGAAGCGATTCCTAGCGAATACCTTGTAGAGCAAGTCAGCATAGGCAACGCGTCGGTGTGCAATTGGAGTCAGCCCGAGCGAGATGACCCCAAGTTCGCCGTGCGAAACTTGAATGGCAGCCTCGATGAATTTGCGATGTTTAGTACCGCACTGTCGCGGGAAGAAATCCAGGAGATGTACGATCGTGGTAAACCCTAGACAAAGTTGCTTCGGCAAATTGGCTGACAGGAAACGGACTGATATGAAACGGACTAGCCAGTTGGCGTTGTGCCTGATCATCCTCGCGGTTTCGACGACAGCCGTTTTTGGTGATCAATCTGCACCCTCGCAAGATCAGATCAAGCGTGACTTCACCCTGGAAGTGTTGCCGGTACTCAAGACGAAGTGCTTTGGCTGTCATGGTGACGACCAAAGCGACATCAAGGGCGAACTTGACCTGACGAATCGACAGCTGATGTTGAAAGGCGGCGAGTCTGGTGAACCGTCGCTCGTACCAGGTGATCCAGATGAGACGATGTTGCTACAAGCCGTGAAGTGGGACGGTTTGGAAATGCCGCCGAAGGAGAATGATCGCCTTAACGCGAAACAAATCGCAAGTCTTGAACGGTGGATTCAACACGGCGCGCCGTGGCCAACAGACGAAGAGCAAACGGCACATCGCAACGAAGCTAAGAAGATTCGAGAAACAGCTGAAGGGCTGATCGTCGACACCAGTGGCGGAACTTCGGACGACTGGACGTATCGTCGCTATCAAGTAGATGACCTTTGGGCTTGGCGACCAGTTCGCTCAAAGAAAGAAACATTGGGCGACGCTCCCGTCGACACATTGAACCCCGTAGACCATTTCGTTCATGCAAAACTGAAAGCGTCGGGTTTCGGCGCCGCGCCTCAAGCAACTCCCGCGTCGCTGATTCGTCGAGCAACTTTCGACCTGATTGGGCTTCCGCCAACTCCAGACGAAATAGACCAGTTCGTTGCTGCTTGGAAAGAGGACTCGAACCAAGCTTGGAGTGACTTGATCGATCGCTTACTGGCCAGCCCGCAATACGGTGAACACTGGGCCAAGCACTGGCTGGACGTCTCGCGGTATGCGGATACCGGTGGCATGTCGAATGATTACGAACGTTCTAATCTGTGGCGCTATCGCGACTATGTGATTCGCGCGTTCAATACTGACAAGCCCTACAACGAATTCGTCGTAGAACAGCTCGCCGGCGACGAATTGGCAGACAAGTCTGTGCTTCGGCGTGAAGGCAGTGAAGAGAAAGTCTACGACGCGCAATTGTCTGGCAACTACACCGAGGAAGAAGCAGAGTGGCTAGTCGCAACGGGCTTCCTGCGTCTGGGACCTTGGGACAACGCGATGGTCGAGACAGCGGAAGCACGGCAGATCTACGTTGACGATGTCGTGAATGTTGTCGGGCAAACTTTCCTCTCCACGACGATGCGTTGCGTAAAGTGCCACGATCACAAATTCGACCCAATTCCAACTCGCGACTACTACCGTATGTATGCGGCTTTTGAGGCCACACAGATGGCCGAGCGAGAGGTGCCGTTCCTGCCGACCGAGAACAAGATCGGGTTTGAGACCGGGAAAGAGCACGTCCAGGAAATGCTGGGATTCGCAGTCGCGGAAAAAGACAAGCTGATCGACAAGCGTGAATCGGCGGCTCGAAAATGGTTCGAAGAACACGGTCTGGAATACAAGTCGCAAAAAGAGCGCAAGGACTTACCTGACGACAAGAAACCACCACGCCATGTTGGCCTCAACTATGTCGACGAAGGACAACTGAAGGTCCGCGAGCAAGACGAGTGGATTTGGAATCGGCGATTGGAACGCTACAAGCCGATGGCACAGAGCGTCTACAACTCCGGTGCAGCAGACTTGGCTTGGAACGGAGCACGAAAGCTGCGGATCGACAAGAAAGCGGACCGAAAGACCAAACCCGTTTCGCACATCTTCATTGGGGGTGCTCGTACAGCTCCGGGTGATGAAGTGACAGCAGGCGTGCTGAGCGCCACATCGCTACCCGTCTCGAAAGAACTGGACAAAAATCAAGATCCGTTCCTGCTCACCAACGAAGTC